>NZ_JAQIBU010000119.1 GCF_027858935.1 Oleiagrimonas sp.
GGATCGATGCGAAGGCACCGGCATCGCGATTACGCGCCGCATCCGCGGCGGCCGTCACGGCCTGGCGGACCCGCTCTTCGGCCGGCGCGTGATGACATCCGGAAGCGAGCAGCACAAGCACACTGGCGAGTCGTGTCACCAAAGGTTTCATGAACAATCCATCCCCACGCTGGAAAAACAGTATCCATGCTCCGTGATCAAGATGCATGTGTCGCACGTTCGTTCCCATGGCAGCGCCCTTGCGCTATCGGCGAAGCGCGGGCGAACACGCGACATGAGCTGGCAAAGCCGGGCAAAACCCCTGCTTGACGCGTTCGGCTGCATCGTGGACCAACCTGAACGTGCTTGTTTTCGTCCCTGCCGGATCGATCCCGTGACACGACCTGCTGCGCCATGGCTTGCTTGCCGTTTCTGAAGGCCCTGTGCTGAAATGAAACGATCGTTTGGTTTATCCTGTACAGCGTGCAGGCGCCTGCGCTGCAACCGAGGGAACTACAATTATCATGAGCAGTGAACATCCCTGGCTGGCCCAGTATCCTGCGGGCATACCGCACACCATCGACGTCGACCAGTACGGCTCCGTGGTGGCTGTGATCGAAGAGGCGTTTGAACGTTTTCGTCACCGTCCGGCGTACAGCAACTTCGGGCGTGTGCTCAGCTACGCTGAAATCGACCAGCTCAGCAAGCTATTCGCCAGCTACCTGCAAAATGACCTCGGACTGGGCAAGGGCGACCGCATTGCCATCATGCTGCCGAATATCCTGCAGTACCCGGTGGCACTGTGCGGTGCATTGCGGGCCGGGCTGACCGTGGTCAACACCAACCCGATGTACACGGCCAGGGAGCTCAAGCACCAGTTGTGTGACTCCGGTGCGAAGACCATCGTGGTCCTGGATAATTTCGCCGCCACACTGGAAAAAATCATTGCGGATACACCGGTACGCCACATGGTCACAACCGGTGTCGGCGACCTGCTGGGAATGGCCAAGGGCGGTGTCATCAATTTCGTCCTCAAGTACGTAAAAAAAGCCGTGCCGCCCTTCAAACTCGAGGGTGCAGTGCGCATGCGTGACGCACTATCTAAAGGCAACCCGGACACCTTCAAACCCATCAAGCTCGGCCACGACGACCTGGCCTTCCTGCAGTACACCGGCGGCACCACTGGCGTGGCCAAGGGCGCCATGCTCACCCACGGGAACATGGTCGCCAACATGCTCCAGGCAGGCGCCTGGATCGGTGACCAGACCAAACCGGGCGAGGAAGTCATCATTACCGCCCTGCCGCTCTACCATATCTTTTCGCTGACAGCGAACTGCCTGGTCTTCATGCGTTTGGGCGGACTCAACTACCTGATCACCAATCCACGCGATATGCCCGGGTTCGTAAAGGAGCTCGGCCAGATCCGCTTCACCGCAATCACCGGGGTCAACACGTTGTTCAACGGGCTGCTCAATACGCCCGGATTCGACAAACTGGATTTTTCTGCATTGCACCTGAGCCTGGGCGGTGGCATGGCGGTGCAGCGCGTCGTGGCCCAGCGCTGGAAGAAGGTCACCGGCTGCCCTCTGGCGGAAGCCTATGGCTTGACCGAAACATCGCCGGCCGCATGCATCAATCCGCTGGATCTGACCGATTACAACAGCTCGATCGGTCTTCCGATTCCATCCACCGAAGTCGCGATCTGGTCCGATGACGGCCAGACCCTCCCTCCTGGCGAGGTCGGCGAGCTGATGGTGCGTGGCCCACAGGTCATGAAGGGATACTGGGAACGTCCGAATGAAACCGCAAAAGTCCTCGAGGACAGCGGTTGGCTGCATACGGGCGATGTGGCGAAGATGGACGAGAAAGGCTTTTTCTATATCGTCGACCGCAAGAAAGACATGATCCTGGTGTCCGGCTTCAACGTCTACCCGAACGAGGTCGAGGACGTGGTCATGGATCACCCCGGCGTATCCGAAGTCGCTGCGGTCGGAGTGTCGGACGAGCATTCAGGCGAGGTGGTCAAGCTGTTCGTGGTGAAGAAGGATCCGAACCTCACCAAGGATGATCTGGTGTCGTACTGCCACGACGAACTGACCGGTTACAAACGACCGCGCTACATCGAATTCCTGGATGAATTACCCAAGAGCAATGTCGGCAAGATCCTGCGCAGGGAATTGCGCGAAGGCACCGCCAGCGAGCAAAGCTGATCGTGCGTCATCCTATGGATCGACTGCGGATCCATCCCGTTTCACAGTGGATGTTCCTGTCCGCCATT
>NZ_JAQIBU010000138.1 GCF_027858935.1 Oleiagrimonas sp.
CAGGCCGAACCGGCAAGCGCGGCCATGATCGCCTTCTGCACATGCAGGCGATTCTCGGCCTCGTCAATGGCGATGCAGGCGGGCGAATCCATCACCGCATCGGTGGCCTTGACGTTGCGGCGCAGCGGCAGGCAGTGGCTGAACACGGCGTCGTCGGTGCGCGCCATCTTGGCCTCGTCAACCATGAAGTGCTTGTGCGCATCACGGATCGGCTTCTCGACATCCCAACGGCCGAAGTAAGGAATTGCGCCCCAGCTCTTGGCGTACACCACATGGGCGCCATCGTAGGATGACTCAATACCGTGGCTCATGCGAAAGGAGCCGCCGGCCTCGGCGGCATTGTTCTTGCCGATCGCCATGTAGCGCTCATCCAGCGCGTATTCGGGCGTCGGACACAGCAGGGTCACGTCCATGCCGAAACGCGTGGCAATGGTCAGGGCCGAGTTGGCCACTGCGGTGTTCAACGGCTTGGGATGGTAGGTCCAGGTCAGCACGTATTTCCTGCCCTTCAGGTCGGTGCTGCCGAAGTGCTGCTGCAGCGCCATGATGTGGGCCAGTTCCTGGCAGGGATGGGTGATGGTCTCCATGTTGATGACCGGCACCGTGGCGTACCTGGCAAAGGCCTTCAGCACGCGGTCCTGACGATCGACCTGCCAGTCATGGAACTTGGGAAAGGCACGCACGCCGATCATGTCCACATAGCGGCTCAACACACGCGCCACCTCGGCAATATGCTCCTCGGCCTGCCCGTCCATCACCGTCCCCAGCTCGAACTCGATCGGCCAGGCGTCCTTGCCCGGCGCCAGCACGATGGCCTTGCCGCCCAGTTGGTGCGCGCCCAGTTCGAAACTGGTGCGAGTGCGCATGGACGGATTGAAGAACAACAGCGCGATCGAGCGACCCTCCAGCGCCCTGCCCGTCGGCGAGTGCTTGAAATCAACAGCCTGTGCCAACAGCGCGTCAAGCTCTTCGCGGGTCCAGTCCTGGGTGTTGAGGAAGTGGCGCAGGTTCATGTCATGTCCATGGATGATGAAAGAGACGGGTTTGGATGTGATCGTGATTGGAAAACGAAAAACCCGGCACGGGGCCGGGTTTTTGTCGTCGAAAAATGCGCATGCGACAGCTTACCCGGCCGGAAAGAAGGGCTCCGGTCGGCGCGCACGCGAGGTCATGCCAGCTGCCATGCGGGCGCTGGTAAGAATGACGGGCGATGCGACGGGATGCGACATCTACGGCTTCACTCGAAACTGCGAAAGGTTACTGATACCCGAATGCGGGCCTTCATGCAAGCAAAGCCTTTGCCTGCCCGCACAATGGAGGGCGCCGCGACAATCCCTCTTGGGCCCTGTCCAGCACGCGCAACCGATCAGATCAGTCCACGGGAGTTACGCTGACCTGGATGCGCAGGCGGTCGCCCGGATCGTAGTCCAGACGGGAAACGTAGATGTCACCGTGGTACCGGTATTCGACGTTGTAGCCGACGATGCGTCGCTGGTCGCTCACCGTGTTTACATTGCGGCACTGCGTCTGCGTACCCTCATAGGTCCGGGTATTGCTGCTTGCGCGGTTGCCTATGGCACCCCCGGCGACCGCTCCAACTATGGTGGCTGCGCGACGCCCGTCGCCCCCGCCGATTGTATTGCCAAGCACACCGCCAACCACAGCACCCAGGATGGTTCCAGCGGTGCTTCCACTGCGTTGCTCGCGCTCGATCGGCTGGTCATAGCACTGCTGCTGCGGCTGTTCAACGCGCACAGTTCGGTAGATCGGATCGACACGCATCACGTCGGCCCAACCGTAGTGGGAATTTCCATCGCCAGGCGGCGGTCCCTGCTGTGCCATGGCGAACGGGCTGAAGACAAGGCCCATCAGAATGAATACGACGATCTTGTTCATGGATAACCTCGATCGGGGCTGCGTCGGTTCGGGCACCACGCTTGTGTTTGCGTGTATTGCAGCAAAACTACGCTGAACCGGGGCTTAGAGCCTGTGCGGAAGGTCCCGGACACGGCACGGTATTGATAAGATGCGGCGGTACCCGCCACCCCTTGCTGTTGCACCATGCCGATCACCCTCTACAACACCCTGACCCGACGCAGCGAAGCCTTCGCGCCCATGGATGCGCACCAGGTCACCATGTACCTGTGCGGCCCTACGGTCTACAACTACGTGCATGTCGGCAATGCCCGGGGGCCGGTCGTATTCGACGTGCTGGTGCGACTGTTGCGCAGGCATTTCCCCAAAGTGGTGTTCGTGCGCAACATCACCGACGTCGACGACAAGATCAACGCCGCAGCGCGCGAAGCCGACGTGCCCATCGCCACCATCACCGACCGCTATGCTGCGGCCTATCGACAGGACATGGCCCGCCTCGGGGTCGCCGCACCGGACGTCGAACCGCACGCGACTCAACACATGGCTGAAATCATCGCCATGATCGAGACACTTGTCGAGCACGGTCACGCCTATGCCGCCGAAGGCCATGTGCTTTTCAACGTGGCCTCGTATGAGCGCTATGGCGAGCTGTCGGGCCGATCCACCGAGGAAATGATTGCCGGTGCACGCGTCGAGGTGGAGCCATACAAGCGCAACCCGGCCGACTTCGTGCTGTGGAAACCCTCGGGCAATGACCTGCCGGGATGGCCAAGCCCGTGGGGAAGGGGGCGACCCGGCTGGCACATCGAATGCTCGGCCATGAGCGCCGCGCATCTGGGTCCGACCATCGACATCCACGCCGGCGGTGTCGACCTGACTTTCCCACACCATGAGAACGAGATCGCGCAGAGTACCTGTGCGCATGGTGGCCAGACCTTTGCACGCTTCTGGCTGCACAACGGCATGCTGACCTTCGGCGGGCGCAAGATGTCCAAGTCGTTGGGCAACGTACTGGAACTGCATACGCTGCTCGAACACTATCCACCCGAAGCGCTGCGCCTGCTGCTGCTCAAGGGCCATTACCGCCAGCCGCTGGACTGGACCGATACCGCGCTGGAACAGTCCGTGCGCACGCTTGACGGCTGGTACGGTGTCTTGCGGGAACTGGCCGAGGTGCAAACCGAGGATGTGGTCGAGCCCGTCCCGGAAATCGTCGAGCAGGCGCTATGCGATGACCTCAATACACCCATCGCGTTGGCCGAGTTGTCGGCACTTGCCGACCAGGCTCGCAAGGCAGGGACAGTGGATGCCAAACGCGCCGCCAAGTCGGCCCTGCTCGGCGCCGGCGCCGCGCTGGGCCTGCTTCAGGAGCATCCCGAGGAATGGTTCAAGCAAGGTTCGCAGGACCTGGACCCCGCCGTGGTCGACGCCCTGATCGAGGCCCGCAATCGTGCCCGTGCGGAAAAGGATTTCCAGCGCGCGGACGCCATCCGCGAGCAGCTCGCCGGCATGGGCGTGGTGCTGGAGGACGCTGCGGGAAGCACGCGCTGGAGCATGCTCAAGCGTTGAGCCCGTGTATCGGGCTGTCCGGAGACGTTTCCGTAGCGGGCGCGGGTGCGCGATAATGCGCATATGAATACAGACGCGACTACCGACGAGCAGACCCAGCAGGATCAGGCCCAGCAGGAAATTATCGACGAGTTCGCCTTTTTCAGCGACTGGACCGAACGCTACCAGTACCTGATCGATCTGGGCCACAAGCTCCCCGACTTCCCCGAGGAGCTCAAGCGCGAGGAGTTCAAGGTCCACGGCTGCCAGTCGCAGGTCTGGCTGGTGCCCGAGGGCGATGCCGACTGCATGCGCTTCCGTGCCATCAGCGACTCGGCCATCGTGTCCGGCCTGATCGCGCTGGTCCTGCGCGTGTACTCGGGCCGCACGGCGCGCGAGATCCTGGATACCGAGCCCAGCTACATCCAGTCCATCGGCCTGGCCAAGCACCTCTCGCCGACCCGCTCCAACGGGCTGGTGGCGATGCTCAAGACCCTCAAGGGCCACGCCGCACGCGTGCTGGAGTCCGCGGCCTGAACACCGTTTCCCGGATGCGGCCTGCGGCCTTATCCGGGCTACGACGCTCCGGTGACTTGTCTGGACCCTCCGCCTAGACGATCAACCAATCGGGAAGTTGGTTGAAGCCAATCGTAAATCACGGCGACGATGACGCAGGCAACCAACCAGATCACCCAATGGATGCCGTCCTGGACTGCCACGACCGGGAATGGGTTGCCGATGAGAAGATCCATGAACGGCTGGCGAAACAGGCGGCCCATGACGGCCAGCAATATGACGCCGAGTACCAGGCCACGCGCAAGTGACGATTTGACCGGGAGCGCCTTGCGCACGAGTGCATACAGGATGACCAGCCCGATTCCGGTTTCAAGGGCAGTCATGGCTGCGACATAGCGGACATCCCAAGACGGCGTTACCGGATGTCCCTGCATGTGCTGGACGACCCAAGCATGTGTCCAGCCCAAGGTGGACACATGGATGACGAACGCGGCAAGCGAGCTCACCAAAGCCGCAACGAATCCAGCGAGGTACTTGTTCAAAGGTCTTGCTCCCATGGCTCTAGGGTTCCAGATATGACCTCGAAAAGCCGACCTGAGTTCCGCTCGTTACCCAGGCGAAGGAACGTAGCCCCGGATAAGCGCAGCGCTCAGCGCGCGCTTTCTTTCCCCTTCGGAAGCGGCGGAGGGTGGAGGATCAGGCCCGCAGGGTGGCGCACACGGACGTGCGCCAGTTCGTCGTCGGGCCATGGATGGCCCGTCGGCGAACCCCCGGAACCCGGAGCGACCTGGAGGCCCGCAGGGCCGGAAGGCGCGTACGTGGGG
>NZ_JAQIBU010000139.1 GCF_027858935.1 Oleiagrimonas sp.
AACATCAACGGTTCGCTGGGACGCGGCTCCTCGCCGGTCGACCTCAACGCGATCCCGATGAACGCCATTGATCACATCGAGGTTTTGCGTGACGGTGCGGCGGCGCAGTATGGCTCCGATGCCATCGCCGGCGTCATCAACATCATCCTCAAGGGTGGCGCCAAGCACGGTTCGGTCAATGCCACCTACGGTGAATACAGCAAGGGCGATGGCCAGACCTTCCACAGCGGTGCCGACGGCGGCTTCAAGCTCGGCAGCAAGGGTTGGGTGCATCTGAGCGCGAATGTCATGCACCAGGATCCGACCAACCGAGCCGGCCCTGACCTTCGTCATCCATCCGATCCCACCTACAACACGGTGACGTTCCACTATGGCCTGCCGTTGACCAAGGCCAAGCAGGCGGCGATCAACGCGCAATACGATTTCACGCCAAACGTCGAGCTGTATGCGTTCAGTGTGTTCAACAAGCGCGACGTGTCGTCAGGCGGATTCTTCCGCTCGCTGTCGCAGTATTCCAGCTATCCGGGCGCCACGGCGACCTACCCCAACGGCTATCTGCCCATGGAAAACAGCTCCATCCGCGACGATCAGGATGTCATCGGCTTGCGCGGCATGATCGGCGACTGGAACTATGACGTCAGCTACGACACCGGCGGCAACCACTGGAAGCTGCACACCAGCAACACCTACAACTATTCACTGGACCCCAACTCGCCGACGGCTTTCTACATCGGCACGTTGAGCAATCGCGACAACATCTTCAACGCGGACTTCAACCGCGAGTTCGACGTCGGCCTGACCAACCCGGTCACCCTGGCCTGGGGCCTTGAATACCGCCACCAGAAATTCGAGATCAAGCACGGTGACTCAGCTTCGTTTGCCGGTGCAGGCGCCCAGGTCTATCCGGGCTACCGGCCCGCCGATGCCGGTTCGCACTCACGCCACAACACGGCCGAGTACGTGGATCTGGAAAGCGACCTGACCAACGACTTCACTGCCGGACTGGCCGTACGTCACGAGAACTACAGCGACTTTGGCGGCACCACGGCCTGGAAGCTGTCCGGCCGCTATGCGTTCAATGAGACAGTGGCCTTGCGAGGCACTGCATCGACGGGCTTCCGCGCACCTTCACTGCAACAGGAGTATTACTCCAACACCTCGATCCTGTTCACCAACGGCGTGCCATACCTGGTTCGCAACTTCCCGGTGAGCGATCCGGCAGCACAGGCACTGGGCGCGCAGCCCCTCAAGCCCGAGAAGTCGCACAACTACAGCCTCGGCCTGGTCATCACGCCGTCGAACGGTCTTTATGCCACCCTCGACTTCTACAACGTCCGCATCAACAACCGCATCATTCTCAGTGGCAGTCTCAAGGGCCCTGCGGTGCAGAACTACCTCACCTCCGTGGGGATCCCGTTCGTGAATGGCGGTTCGTTCTTCAACAACGCGGTCGATACTCGGACCCGCGGTGCCGACCTGGTCGTCACCTATCCGTTTTACATGGGCAGTTCAACGCTCAAATTGACCGGTGGCATGAACTACAACAAGACCACCATCCTGAACATCGCACCGAACCCGCCACAGCTGGGCCTGGCCGGCCTGACTCTGCCGATTGTCAACTCGGAAGAGAAGCTGTTCCTGACCAAGAGTTCGCCGCGCACCAAATCTTTCCTCGGCGCGGACTGGAACATGAATCGCTGGTCGGCGCACGTACAGGCCACCCGGTACGGCAAGTTCACGGGCCTGACCGTGTACAGCACAGATCAGAACTACGGCGCCAAGGTGCTGCTGGACGCATCGGTGAATTATTCGATGGACCACTGGAAGTTCACGCTGGGCAGCAACAACCTGACCAATGTGTATCCGGACAGGAGCCAGCCCGCCTCTGCCACATACAACGTGATCCTTCCGTATCCGGAAACGGCACCGTTCGGCTTCAGCGGTGCGTACTACTACGGCACCGTCGCCTACGACTGGTAAGAAACGCTCGCAACCGGACCTTGAGGCCCCGAGCAATCTCGGGGCCTTTTTTTGTGCATGCATACCCGGAAGTAAAGACGGCCATATCGATTTTCCAAAAATGAACTTGCATGCGCTGTCCAGCGGCGAAGTGGATGGCTGACCTGTTAGGATGAATTGAAGATTCACGAACCCGCGCATTTCGCGGAGTGCCATTGATGACCCGGTATTCCCGCGGAGTCGTCCGGTCAAGACCGGCACCACTTGCCTGCGGCCACGCTTCATGCCGCAGGTCGTCGCGGCCATCGATCCAGCCAAGCCCCGGTCCAACCGAACGTTCCGCGAAGCGCATCCTCAAGTCCAAGGAGCACGCGTGAGCACGAACGAAAAGCCCTCGACCGCATTCGAATCATCCTCTTCGATACGTTGCCTCCTGGCCACCGATCTGGACGGCACCTTTCTGGCAGGGCATTCGGAAAAACGCCTGCAGCTCTACCAGTTGCTCAGCCGGCGTGAGGACATGCGACTGGTGTACGTCACCGGTCGCGGCCTTGAAGCGGTGCTGCCGCTGCTGGCAGATCCCACCCTGCCGCACCCGGACTACATCATCTGCGACGTCGGGGCGACCGTGGTCGACGGCCACGACATCCACCCGGTTGAGCCCCTGCAACGTCGCATCACCGCGCGCTGGCCTGGCGAGCAGGCCGTGATCCAGGCCGTCGGTGAAGATCACGGCATGCAGCGACAGGATGTACCGCAGGAACGAAGGGTGTCCTACTTCTGCGCGGAGGAGCAGATCCCAGACGACCTGTACGTGAAGGTGCGCGACCTGGGCTGCGAATTGCTGCACTCGGCCAAACGCTATCTGGACATCCTTCCGGCCGGTGTCAACAAGGGCTCCACACTGCGTGCATTGGTTGAACAGCTGGAAATCGACCCCTCGCGGGTACTGGTCGCCGGTGACACGCTCAACGACCATTCCATGTACGGTCGCGGATTTGCCGGCGTCTGCGTCGGTGACTCCGAGCCGGGACTGCTCGAAGCCACCAAATCGCTGGACAAGACCCTGCACGCCAAACAGCCCGGCTGCGGGGGCATCCTGGAGGCCATGGATCACTTCGACCTGCTCGACGCCGAAGAGCTGAAGATGGTGAAACGCACCCAGGACACAGGCAAGGCCGAGCTGGTGATGGTCTACCACCGACTGCCCTACGAGGAGGTCATCGAGGACGGCCAGATCAAGCGTCGCCGACCCAGCTCGCCCAATGGCATCATTCCGACCCTGCTGTCGTTCTTCGCCGACGGCAAGAAAGGCTCCTGGATCGCGTGGTCCATCCACGACGACAAGCCGGCTGAAGAGTTCGAGGTACACACCGCCGTGGATGCCGGTCGGTACCCCGAGCTGACCGCGGCCCGGGTGCCATTGACCAAGAAGCAGGTGGACATCTTCTACAAGCGCTTCTCCAAGGAGGCCTTCTGGCCCCTGCTGCACTGCTTTTGGGAACGGGCACGTTTCCGTGACAAACACTGGCAGGTGTTTTGCCAGGTCAACCAGGCCTTCGCCGAACGTACCGCTGCCGAGGCCGCACCCAATGCCACGGTGTGGATCCATGACTACAACATGTGGATGGTGCCGGCTTACCTGCGCGAAATGCGGCCGGACCTGCGCATCGCATTTTTCCACCACACGCACTTCCCTTCCGCGGACATCTTCAATGTGGTGCCCTGGCGCCGTGAAATCCTCGGCAGTCTGCTGCAGTGCGACTACGTCGGATTCCACATCCCTCGCCAGGTCGAGAACTTCGTCGACGTGGTCCGCGGCGTGGCCCCGGTGAAGGTGATCGAGCGCGAAAACTGCGCGCCCCGCTTCGTCACCTACGGCTGCGCCACCGGTCTGGACCAGGTCAGCCGGATTATCGATGTCGGACGTCGTCGCGTGCATCTTGGCGCGCACCCGGTCGGCCTTGACGTCGATCGTGTCCGTCGCCTGCTGGACACCGACGATGCCCGCAGGCGCATGGCCAATCTGAGCAGTGAGCTCAACGGACAAAAGCTGATCCTTTCCGTCGAACGCCTGGACTACACCAAGGGGACCCTGCAGAAACTCCAGGCGTACGAGCGCATGCTCGAGCAACGTCCGGACCTGGCGGGTGAGGTCACCCTGTTCTGCGTCTGCGTGCCGGCAGCGCAGGAAATGACCATCTACCGCACCCTGCAGACCCAGATCGAGCAGGCCGTGGGTCGCATCAACGGGCGCTTTTCAAAGTTGGGCTGGAGCCCGGTGCAATTCTTCTTCCGCGCCCTTCCCTTCGAGGAATTGCTGTCCTACTACAGCGTCGCCGATGTGATGTGGATCACCCCGCTTCGCGACGGGCTCAACCTGGTCGCCAAGGAATACGTCGCCGTGCAGGGCATCGTCGGCCATGACGGCGTACTCGTGCTCTCCGAATTTGCCGGTGCAGCTGCCGAGCTCAAGGGCGCGCTGTTGACCAATCCGCACGATCTTGCGGATCTCGCAGATGTCTGCCTGCATGCGCTGGACATGAACCGCAAGGAAGCACACAGCCGCCTGCAGGGTCTGTACGACATCGTTGAGCATTACAATCTTGCCCGTTGGGGTGAGGGCTTCCTGGATGCAGTCGCCGCCACCGGAACCAGGGCGCATACTGCGATTCCCGACTCGGTCTGAGCTCCCGCCTTCCACCCCGATCTCACGCGCACGTCACGACCGGCAAGGATTCATCGCATGTTACGTACCGTCAGCCAGTTGGCCTCGCTGCTGACCGGAGTCGCCCTGCTGCTGCTCGGCACCGGGTTGCTGAGTACCCTGATTCCAGTGCTCGGCGGCGCCATGGGCTTTTCCAGCACGCTGCTGGGTGCCATGACATCGGCGTATTTCGCCGGTTTTCTGGGCGGCACCTACCTGATCCCGAAACTGATACGCCGGACGGGTCATATCCGCGCATTCGCCTTCTGCGCCACCGGCTGTGCGTGTCTGGTGCTGCTGCTTTCGCTGACCTTGAACCCATGGGGCTGGCTGGTATTGCGCTTCGGCATCGGCGTCACCCTGGTGGGGCTGTACACCGTCATCGAGAGTTGGCTCAACAGCCAGGCCCTGCCCGAGCAACGCAGCAGCGTGTTCGCGACCTACATGGTGGTCAACCTCGGATCGCTGGCGCTGGCGCAGCAATTCCTTCAGTTTCATCCGGCAAACCAGGGCACCCTGTTCGTGATCGTCACGCTTCTCGTATGCGCCTCCACCTTGCCGGTGCTGGCCACACGCATGCGCCAGCCGGATGTGCAGCCCAGTCCACGCCTGCGGCTTAAGCGTTTGTTCGAGCTTGCCCCCAGCGCGGGATATGGCGCGCTGGTCTCTGGGCTGGCCATGGGTGCGCTGTGGGGACTGACACCGGTCTACGCGGCCTCGATCGGGCTCGATCAGTCCCACATCGGCACCTACATGAGCATCGGTATCATCGGTGGCGCGGCGCTGCAGTGGCCGCTGGGACGTCTATCGGACAAGCATGACCGGCGCATCATGCTTGTCTTGGTCAACGCCATCGGTGCCATGGTGGCCATCGTGATGCCATGGCTCGCGCCGATCCCATGGGCACAGGAGTTCGCCTTTTTCGTATTTGGCGGCATGGCATTCGCGGTGTATCCCATCGTGGTCGCGCATCTGCTCGACCACGTGCCGGGCGAGGAACTGCTGGCTGCCAGCAGCAGCGTGCTGCTGGCCAACGGTATCGGCTCGGCATTGGGTCCGTTGGCGGCCGGCTACATCATGCATTGGCTGGGCGCGGGCGCACTGTTCGGTTGGTTCGCGTTGTGCATGGGCTCGACCGCCATCTACGTGGCCTTCCGTTACATGACCTTCCATCGCGAGCAATCCGCCGCGTCGGGCTTCGTGCCGATGCTGCGCACCACCCCGACGGCTTTGGAGATGCATCCGGGGGTGGATACGGAGACCGTAACCGAGGCATCCACTTCATAGCCTGCAAAACTGCGGCATGTGCAAATTGCTGCGAAAAGGTGCGGGCTCGACCAAGGTCGCGCCTTGCATGCATGCCCCTCCGACCGCACTTCAAGGGACATTGTCCGCTACTTGAGGAATGCCTTCCGTGAGCATACTGTTTTCCCCACTTGAGCTCGGTCCGCTGAAACTTGCCAACCGCATCGTCGTGGCCCCCATGTGCCAGTACTCGGCCAGCGAGGGCAGCGCCAGCGACTGGCACATGATGCATCTTGGGCAACTTTCGCTTTCCGGCGCTGGATTGATGATCCTGGAAGCCTCCGCGGTGGAGGCACGTGGCCGAATAACCTACGGCGATCTGGGCCTTTACAGCGACGCGAATGAAACCGCGTTGGCCCGGGTCATTGCGGCGATCCGCCGGTATTCACCCATTCCGGTCGGCATCCAGCTCGCGCATGCCGGACGCAAGGCATCCACGCAAAAGCCGTGGGACGGCGGGGGCGCGATCGCCCCGGACGCCAAAAACGGCTGGCCGATCATCAGCGCATCCAGCCTTCCCTTTCATGAGGGCGATCCGGCCCCTGTTGCCATGCAGCGAGGCGACATCGACGATCTCATCGACGCCTTCGTCGCCTCCGCGAAGCGGGCCGAACGCCTGGGCCTGGACCTGATCGAACTGCATGCCGCGCACGGATACCTGTTGCACCAGTTCCTGTCGCCATTGAGCAACCAACGCACGGACGACTACGGTGGCAGCCTCGAGAACCGCATGCGCCTGACGCTGCAGGTCTTCGAGGCGGTGCGCGAAGCCATGCCGGCATCGATGTCCGTCGGCATCCGCATTTCCGCCAGCGACTGGGTCGAGGGCGGCTGGGATCTGAAGCAGAGCATCGAGCTGGCCAAGGCGCTGGATGCGCGCGGCTGCAGCTACATCCATGTCTCCAGCGGCGGCCTAAGCCCCGCGCAAAAGATCGCGATCGGCCCAGGCTATCAGGTGCATTTCGCCCAGGGTATCAAGGCCGCCGTGAAGATGCCGGTGATCGCGGTCGGCATGATCACCGAGCCGGATCAGGCCGAGGCGATCATCGCCGAAGGCAAGGCCGACGCCGTGGCGCTGGCACGCGGCATGCTCTACGACCCGCGCTGGCCCTGGCATGCGGCGGCGAAACTGGGCGCGAAGGTGCACGCGCCGCC
>NZ_JAQIBU010000158.1 GCF_027858935.1 Oleiagrimonas sp.
CAGTTGGTGATTTTGGGGTAGACAGCGGCCGCAATTGCGGGTCTGGACAAACGTTTGTCCCGGGCGGGACTGGGGGCCGCCCGCGCCGCTACATCGTCAGGCATCAGGGCGATGCCATCAACCATGCATTTTACATTTTACATCTTGTTTACATTTTACATCTTGTACTGGGTCGCCCAGTAGCGCTCGATCTGATGGACCAGACTCTTCGGCAGCGGCACGTAGTCCAGTGCACGGGCGTCGGCCTGGCCATGGTTGTAGGACCACTTGAAGAAGTCCATCACCACCTGGGTGTGCTTCAGGTTCTTCGGCTGCTTGTACATGATCACCCACGAAGTGGCGGTGATCGGCCAGGCTTTGGCGCCCGGGGCATTGGTGATCAGCAGGTCGAAGTTCTTGGCATGCTTCCAGTCAGCCGTGGCGGCCGCGGCCTGGAAGGAAGCCGTGTCCGGCTTGACGATGTTGCCGGCGGCATTCTTCATCACGGCGTAGCCGATATGGTTCTGCAGCGCGTAGGCGTACTCGACATAGCCGATCGAGTTCTTGACCTGCTTGACGTAGGCCGAGACACCCTCGTTGCCCTTGCCACCGATACCGGTCGGCCAGTTGACCGCAGTGCCCACGCCGACCTTGGACTTCCACATCGGGCTGACCTGGGACAGATAGTTGGTGAAGTTGTAGCTGGTACCGGAACCGTCAGAGCGGTGCACCACGGTGATGTTGGCGTCCGGGAGCTTGAGGCCGGGGTTCAGCGCGGCGATCTCGGGGGAGTTCCACTTGGTGACCTTGCCCATGAAGATGTCGGCGAGGGTCTTGCCGTCCAGCACCAACTTGCCCGGGGCAATGCCCTGGACATTGAATGCCGGCACGATGCCGCCGATGACGTCAGGGAACTGGCCCAGGCCGAACTTGTTCAGGGTGGCCTGGTCGAGCGGCTTGTCGGAGGCGCCGAAGTCGACGGTACCAGCCTTGATCTGGGCGATACCGCCGCCCGAACCGATGGACTGGTAGTTGATGTGGTTGCCGGTCTTCTCGGCATACTGTGCCGACCACTTGGAAATGACGGGGTAGACAAAGCTGGAGCCGGCACCGGTAACGTCGGTGGCGGAGGCAGCCATGGTGAACAGCGAAGCCACCACGGCCAGGGCGATACGGGATTTCAGGTTGATAGACACGATAACTCCTCGGTTTTAGGGCTCAGGCGTTGCCCGCCTTGTCACGTTGTAGGCTATTCGTATTGCAATCAAATGTGACTAGTGTTGCACCCATGTGACAGGGATGCCGTGGTTTCCTTCGAGTATTATCAGGAAGTTGCGGCAAGCGTATGATTAACAATCGGTTTCAAGGTGGAAGTCTGGCGTGCGCCGCGGCCTGGCTTATTTTCCGTCATCTGCAATATGCGCAGGTCCCTTGCCGGCCGTCTTCTCGTATACGCCCGTTCCGGTCTTGCGGTACTGGGTGAATCCGTGTTTTTCCAGATGGCCTTCGCTGGTGCGATGGCTGTTGCCGGCGACCACGTTCGGCGCGCTGATGCGTTGCGTGACCGGTGCGCCGCAATGCGGGCACACGGTCAGCTCGGGATCGGACAGGCGGCGCAGGAGTTGCATGCCGCTGCGGCACTGTTCGCAGCCCGATTCAGTCGTGGCGATGTATTCGTAGATCGGCATGGGATGGCCCGGAGCTCAGGACATGCGCAGACCGACATGGTCGCGTTCCAGATCCTGCAACTGTTTCCAGCGATTGACGATGGTGCAGAACAGCTGTGCAGTGCGCTCGGTATCATAGACCGCCGAATGGGCCTCGCGCGCATTGAACTCGAATCCGGCTGCCTGGACCGCCTTGCTGAGTACCGTCTGGCCATAGGCAAGGCCGCCCAGCGTGGCCGTGTCAAAGCAACTGAACGGGTGGAAGGGATTGCGCTTGTGCCCGCAGCGCTCGACTGCGGCATTGAGGAACCCCAGGTCGAAGGCGGCGTTGTGTCCGACCAGCACCGCTCGCTGGCAAGCGGCCGCGCGCACGGCCTCACGCACAGGCTTGAACACCTGGTCCAGCGCCTCGCGCTCGGGCAGTGCCGCACGCAGGGGATGATCCGGGTCGATGCCGGTGATTTCCAGCGCTTTCGGGTCCAGGTTGGCGCCCTCGAACGGTTGCACGCGAGCCAGGATCGGGGCATCGAAATGCAACTGCCCGGCGCTGTCCATGCGGGTGACCGCAACAGCAATTTCCAGCAGGGCATCGGTTTCGGAATGAAAGCCGCCGGTTTCGACATCCACGACCACGGGCAGGAAACCGCGGAAGCGGTCGGCCATCCGTGTCACGGGCTTGCTGGGGGACATTTCCATTGCCGCAGCATAGCAGTACGGTCAAGCAGCGACCGGTGTCGCCCGGGGTCCGGCCTCAATGGATCCGGCGGACATGCGTCGTTTCGCGCACCCCGTCCACACTGAGAATCCAGCTGCCCAGGAAGCCTTTGCGCAAGGTCACCTTGGGGTGGTCCATGCTGCGCGACATCACCTGGCTGTCGCCCATCACCTTCCATTGCTGGCCGTTGGCCAGGGTCATCACGGTGCCGGATTCCCAGCCGTGGAAGGTGCCCGCGATGCGGCTGTGGATGTCGGTGTCCGCTTTGGTGTCCGGCACGGGAGGCGCTTCCGCCTGGTTTACGCGTGGGCTGTCCATCGACGGGCCGTTGAGTCCATGTGAGCGCAGCCAGCTGTTGAGGCCCTTGAGCTGGGCCGGTGACAGCTTGTCCAGTCCCAGGCGCATGAATTCGGCATGCGACATGCGTTCCTCGAGAGGTGCGGATGCAGACTGGCGTGCTTGGACCAAGGGAGCGGCCACAAGGACCAGGGTCAGAATCAGCAAGGGCGCACGGGCAAGGCGGAAAGTCATGGGGCACTCCAGAACGGGGCATGCAATTGAAGGCAATCTGGCACACGGTCATGACAGTTATCTTTCACTGCGCATCAGGCTTCTGGTGATGACCATGACACGTGGCTGTCATCAATTCGTCATGTGAATCCAACACAACCGTCAAACTCTGCGGTCATCCTGCACCCCGTCACGGCATTTTAACAAGTCCGTTGATGCTGAATTCATACGGAATGCATGGCGGGGTGCCATGCACCGCATATCCGATCCGAGGAGTCTTTCCCATGCGCTGCAAACTTATTGCCGTTGCTGTTGCCGCTGCCGTTGCTTCGGTCAGCATGTCCGCTCACGCCGCGACTGGTGACACCACCATCGGCGGCAAGATGTACTTCGATTTCACGCACATCAACCAGAAGAACAGTGATACCGGCACCACCAACAAGACCGGTACCGGTACCGACGTCAAGCGCTTCTACCTGAGCGTGACGCATGATTTCAACAGCATCTGGTCGGCCAACCTGACCACCGACTTCGACTACGTGCCTTCCGATGGCCAGACCAACCTGTTCGTCAAGAAGGCCTATGTGCAGGGCAAGTTCAGCAACGCTGCGGTGTTGCGGATCGGTTCGGCCGACATGCCGTGGATTCCGTTCGTCGAGCATCAGTACGGCTTCCGCTACGTCGAGAACACCATCACCGATCGTCTGCACTTCGCCAACTCGGCCGACTGGGGCCTGCATCTGGGCGGCAAGGTGGGTGGTAACGGTTCCTTCACCTACTCCACTGCGGTCGTCAATGGCGGTGGCTACAAGCATCCGGGTCGCAGCAAGAGTGTGGATTTCGCCGGTCGTGCGGCTTTCATGCCGATCGAAGGCCTCGTGATTGCGGTGGGTGGCTACTCCGGCAAGCTTGGTCATGACCTGCAGAACAGCCCGGCGATGCAAACGGCAACCCGTGGAGACGCACTGGTGGCCTACACCAGCAAGCGTCTGCGCGTGGGCGGCGAGTACTTCACCGCCAAGAACTGGAATAACGTCACCAGCCCGATGGCCGACAAGGCGGACGGCTACTCGCTGTGGGCCAGCTACGGTCTGACCGACACGATGACCGCCTTTGCCCGTTACGACAGCGCCAAGCTGAGCAAGAATCTGGATCCGGCCAAGAAAGATACCTATTACAACGCCGGTATCGAGTTCGCCATCACCAAGGGCTTCAAGCTGGCTGCCGTGTACAAGCACGAGAAGGGTGATTACACCTCGATGGTGCCGATGCCGGTGCATACCGCCAACACCAAGACCGACGAGATCGGTGTGTGGGGCGAGGTAGCATTCTGAGCTTCATCAGCCTGCAACATGTCGTTGCTAGCATCAATAGCGGCATGACAGTGCCACCTGAAGAAAAATGCCATGGATGGCGAAACGGAAACGGCGGGCGCAGGCCCGCCGTTTCTTTTTCTGTGCAGCAGGGCTTTCAGCGCGTGCCTTTGGCTGGCGGGGTCCTGGACCGGTAACGGCAAAGATCGGCGATCACGCAGTTCGGACATTCCGGCTTGCGTGCCTTGCACACATAGCGTCCGTGCAGGATCAGCCAGTGATGGGCGTCCTGCACAAAGGCATCCGGGACCACCTTGAGCAGTTTCCTCTCCACCGCGACCACGTCCTTGCCGGGCGCAAGGCCGGTGCGGTTGGCGACGCGGAAGATATGCGTGTCCACGGCAATGGTCGGTTCGCCGAATGCGGTGTTCAGGACCACATTGGCGGTCTTTCGGCCGACGCCGGGCAGGGCCTCCAACGCGCTGCGGTCACGCGGCACTTCGCCGGCATGCTCCTGCAGCAGGATGCGGCAGGTGGCGATCACGTTCCTGGCCTTGGTATTGAACAGGCCGATACTGCTGATGTAGCGCTTGAGTCCATCCTCGCCGAGATCAAGGATCGCCTGCGGCGTGCCGGCCTCGGGGTACAGGCGGCGCGTGGCCTTGTTGACGCCGACGTCTGTGGCCTGTGCCGAAAGGATCACCGCGACCAGCAGTTGAAACGGGGTGTCATATTCGAGTTCGGTGGTCGGGTGCGGATCCATTTCACGCAGGCGCTGGAACATCTCGATGATGTTTTCGCGTTTCACGGGACGCCCTTTTTCCTGGCCTTGGCGCGGGCTATGGCTTGCATTACCGCATTTCGACTGATGCCGCTGGCGACTCTGGGCTCGTGCATGGCGGCCTTTCGTGCAGCCAGTTGTGCCTCGCGTTCACTACGCTCGCGCGCCAGACGTGCCTCGCGTGCCTGGAAGTTCTCGCGTGCCGCGTCGGCATGCGCCGTATCGATCTGCCCGGGTGGCATCGGGTCGAGCGCGATGCAGTCGACCGGGCAGGCCGGCACGCACAGCTCGCATCCGGTGCACTGGTCGGTGATGACGGTATGCATCTGCTTGCCGGCACCAATGATGGCATCGACCGGGCACACCTGGATGCATTTGGTGCAGCCGATGCAATCGGCTTCGACGATACGCGCCAGGGTGCGTGGTTTTTCCACGCCGTGGTCCGGGTCCAGGGGTTTGGACGGGCGCTCCAGCAATGCGGCCAGTGCGCGGATGCCGGTCTCGCCACCCGGTGGGCACTGGTTGATGTCCGCCTCGCCCCTGGCCATGGCCTCGGCGTAGGGCCGGCAGCCGTGGTAGCCGCACTGCTCGCACTGGGTCTGTGGAAGCAGCGCGTCGATGCGATCGGCGAGGGTTGTGCAGGCGTCTGTCACAGTCGGGGCGAAATCATCCGGTGCTTGTCACAGGACCGTGCTCAGCGAACGCTGGCGCCGGGCGCTGCGCTGGGGTCGACCTCGACCACCTTGAGATCGCTTCCTCCTTCACCGGCCGAGAGGATCATGCCCTCGGACAGGCCGAAGCGCATCTTGCGCGGCGCCAGGTTGGCGATGAAGACCACGTTGCGTCCAACCAGCTTTTCCGGCTCCGGGTAGGCGGCCTTGATGCCGGAGAAAATCTGGCGCATGCCGATGTCGCCAGCATCCAGTTCGAAGCGCAGCAGTTTGTCGGCACCCTCGACGTGCTCGCAGGCGACGACCCTGCCCACGCGCAGGTCCAGCCTGGCGAAATCGTCGATGCCGATGGTGGCCGGGCCAGCGTCCGGCTTGGCGGCAGGCGCGGGTGCCTGAGCGGCCCCGGTTTCGGGTTTGAGGTGGTCCTTGGAGGCTTCGATCATGGTCTCGATGCTTTTGGGGTCGACTCGGGTGAGCAGGGGCTGGAAGGGTGCCAGCGCATGGCCGGCGAGCGGTTCGCGCACATCGGCGAAATGCGTGGCCTCGGTGGCCAGGAACGCCTCGGCACGCGCCGCAGTTGCCGGTACCACCGGCTTGAGCCATGCGCTCAGCAAACGGAACAGGTTGATCGCCATGGAGCACACTTGGTGCATCTGCTCGTGCTGGCTTTCGTCCCGGGCCATCTTCCAGGGCGCTTTTTCGGCGATCCAGGCATTGGTCTCGTCGGCGACCGCCATGATGGTGCGCATGGCGTGGGCATATTCGCGCTTCTCGTACAGCGACGCACAGGCCTCCAGGCGCTTTGCGGCATCGTCGTAGCGCGTGCGCAGATCGGCGTCGATGACCCCGGCCATGCGCCCGTCGAACTGCTTGTGCAGGAAACCGGCGCAGCGGCTGGCGATGTTGACCCACTTGCCGACCAGGTGCGAATTGACGCGCTCCTCGAAGGCGCGGAAATCCAGGTCCAGGTCGGCCAGGGTCGGCCCCAGCAGCGCGGCCAGGTAGTAGCGCAGGTAGTCGGGGTCCAGGTGGTCCAGGTAGGTGCGCGCGTTGATGAAGGTCCCGCGCGACTTGGACATCTTGGCACCGTTCACGGTCAGGAATCCGTGCACGTAGACCGCGCTGGGCGTGCGCAGGCCCGAGCCGTGCAGCATGGCCGGCCAGAACAGAGTATGGAAATAGGTGATGTCCTTGCCGATGATATGCACCATCTCGGTACCGGCTTTCGCCGCCGCATCGTCCTCGATGAAGGCATCGACATCGATCCCGGCCTCGGCTGCGAACTCGCTGAAGCTGGCCAGGTAGCCGACCGGAGCGTCCAGCCAGACGTAGAAGAACTTGCCCGGCGCATCCGGCAGCTCGAAACCGAAATAGGGCGCGTCGCGCGAGATGTCCCAGCTACGCAGCCCGTCGGTGAACCATTCCTCGAGCTTGTTGACCACTTCGCCCTGCAGGCCGCCGGCGGCGCGGCGTTCATCCAGCCATGCGCGCAGCATCGGTTCGAAGTCGGCCAGACGCACGAAATAGTGCACGGATTCCTTTTCCACCGGACGTGCGCCGGAGATCACCGAGTAGGGGTCGATCAGATCGGTCGGTGCATAGGTCTTGCCGCAGACTTCGCAGGAGTCACCGTACTGGTCCTTGGCGTGGCAGTGCGGGCACTCGCCCTTGATGAAGCGGTCGGGCAGGAAGATCTCGCGATCGGGATCGTAGAACTGGCGCACCGGCTTCGACTCCACGTGGCCGGCGTCGCGCAGCGCCTCGTAGATGCGGATCGTCAGGGCCTTGTTGGTGGCGCTGTTGGTGGTGGAGTAGTGGTCATAGGCAATCCCGAAGTCGCGGAAATCAGCCTGGTGCAGGCGGCTGCTGTCGGCGATCAGCTGCTCGGGGGTGATGCCCTCACGCTGGGCGCGCAGCATGATCGGGGTGCCGTGGGCGTCATCGGCGCAGACGAAATGCACCGTATGGCCGGCCATGCGCATGGCCCGCGTCCAGATGTCGCCCTGCACGTGCTCGACCATGTGGCCGATGTGGATCGGACCATTGGCATAGGGCAGGGCGCAGGTGACCAGGATGCGGCGATTCATGCGGGATTCCGGGACGACGGGACAAGCCGCGCATTATGGCAGGGAGCGCAAGCTGCGGACCAGCCGGCCGCGCGTGCGTGACTCAATGCAAGCGTGCACCGGTCGCACATGCGTTTGGCGACCGGTGCACGTGTTTTCCGACTTTCAGTGCATGCCCGCGGCGGCGCTGGATGTCCCGGCCGGCATGCTGCTGGATGCCGGTGCAGGCATGGCTGAAGGCGCGGGCTTGGGCTGCGGCGGGGTGTAGCGTTGCCAAACCTGGGTGCGACCCAGCCAGGAAAAGCCGATGTAGCCGCGGACCTTTAGCTTCTGGCCACCATCGATGAGCGTCATCTTCGCCTTGTAGACCTTGCCGTTGTGCGGGTCGACGATATGTCCGCCGTCCCATTGGCCGCCATCTCGGGTCATGCCCAAGACAAAGGTCATGCCCTCGACCGGCTGGTTGTGGCGCGCGCCTTCGCATTTTTTGCAGATTGGGTGCGGGCCGTCGTCGGATTTGAGCACATGCAGGATCTTGCCCTCGAGCGTGCCGTCATGCTCGGTGATCTGGACGATGGCCTTGGCCTGTCCGGTTTCATCGTCGATCGTCTTCCACAGACCGACGGGCGACGTGCTGGCCGCCACGGCGGACATGCTGGCCAGCAGCAGGACCGCGGTGACGAGTGTGGTGCGCAAGGACAGCATGATTCTCCTCCCGTACGTGTACGTATGGGTCGAGCCTGCACAGGGTTTCGTTCCGGGTCAAGCTGCAATGCGCCAAACCGTGCAGACGCCTCATTGCCGCGTTCATGCCGCGGAGTCATGGCCCGACCGAACTACGCGTTCACGCTCTGCGGCATAATGGACGGTCCCATTGATGAAATTCAGCTGCACGCCATGACTGCTTCCCAGCACGACCACCTTCGCCGAATCCTCGACACCATCACTGACCCACACACCGGCAACGGCCTCGGGCAAAACCTTCGTGCCGCCGGCAAGGATGGGGATTGCGTGTCGCTGGACCTGCAACTGGGCTACCCGGCCCAGGGGTGGCGGCACACACTTGCCGCCCAGGTGCGCAAGCGGCTTGAAGCGGAGAGCGACATCGCCTCGTCCACGGTGTCGATCACCTCGCGCGTGCATTCGCACCAGGTGCAGGGCGAGCTGGCACCGATGCAGGGCGTGCGCAACATCATCGCCGTGGGGTCGGGCAAGGGCGGCGTGGGCAAGTCCACGGTCGCGGCCAATCTGGCGTTGGCGCTGCAGGCCGAGGGTGCGCGCGTGGGTGTCCTGGATGCCGACATCTACGGCCCCAGCCAGCCGCGGATGCTGGGCGTGGAAGGGCGTCCGGATTCACCGGACGGCAAGACCATCGTCCCCAAACTTGCGCATGGATTGCAGATGATGTCGGTCGGTCTGCTGGTGGAGGAAGATACGCCGATGATCTGGCGCGGTCCGATGGTGACCCAGGCCCTGACCCAGTTGCTCAACGACACCCGTTGGGACAACCTGGATTACCTAGTTGTGGACCTGCCTCCGGGGACCGGCGACATCCAGCTGACCCTGGCGCAAAAGGTGCCCGTGGCCGGTGCGATCATCGTCACCACGCCGCAGGACATTGCCCTGCTGGATGCGCGCAAGGCCTACAAGATGTTCGAGAAGGTCGGCATTCCGGTGCTGGGCATCATCGAAAACATGGCCACGCATGTGTGCTCGAACTGTGGCCATGAGGAACACATCTTCGGCAGTGGTGGTGCCGAGCGCATGAGTGCGCAATATGAGCTGCCGGTGTTGGGCCGTCTGCCGCTGGATATCCGTATCCGCGAGCAGGCGGACGGCGGCACGCCGACGGTGGCGGCGGACCCCGACGGCGAGCTGGCGCAGCGCTACCGGGATATCGCGCGTCACGCGGGCGGACGCCTTTCGCTGCGCCCCCGCAACAAATCGCTGGGCCTGGGCAAGATCGTGGTGCAGGGAGGCACTCCCGGCTGATCCGGCCCGCGTGCTGGCAGGGTTCGGCGCGAGCATGTATTTTTGCGCATTCACGCATCAAACCATTCCCCTTCGACGGAACGCCCGTGAGCATCAAACCCGACAAATGGATCCGGCGCATGGCCGAACAGCACGGCATGATCGAGCCGTTCGAACCCGGCCAGGTCAAGCACCGCGAGGGTCGGCGGCTTGTCTCTTACGGCACCTCGAGCTATGGCTATGACGTGCGTTGCGCGAATGAGTTCAAGATCTTCACCAACATCAACTCCAGCATTGTCGATCCGAAGGCCTTCGATGCCGGAAGTTTCGTCGATGTACAGGCGGACGAGTGCATCATTCCACCCAATTCCTTTGCCCTGGCGCGGACGGTCGAATACTTTCGCATTCCGCGGCAGGTATTGACGATCTGCCTGGGCAAGAGTACCTATGCGCGCTGCGGCATCATCGTCAACGTGACCCCGCTGGAGCCGGAGTGGGAAGGCCATGTGACGCTTGAGTTTTCCAACACCACGCCGCTTCCGGCCCGCATCTATGCCAACGAGGGCGTGGCTCAGATGCTGTTCCTCGAGTCGGATGAGGAATGCGAGACCAGTTACCGCGATCGCGGGGGCAAGTACCAGGGCCAGCGCGGCGTGACGCTGCCGCGCACCTGAGAGCAAGCGTTACATTTTTCCGTTATCAAGTCACCACATCATTGATGTGCAGGAGTTCCCCAACATGATTCGACATTCACGTTCCGTCTCACGGCTGGCCCTGGTGGTGCTGGCGGGGCTGGTTGCCGTACTCAGCGGCTGCAGCAGCGGTGTAAAGAACAAGGTCGAGCTTGCCAAGATCGAGAAGACCTTCGACATGACCCTGCAGTCCTACAAGGGCGGTCAGTTTCTGCTCGATGGCGCAGTATTGTCGCAGGCCGACCTGGGCAGCCATTTCCGGTACCTGAATGAGCAGGGCGAGTTGCCCAAGCGGGTGCTGCTTGCGCCGGGCGAAAAGAAGGGAATACAGGCATCCCAAGTCAAGACGATGGCCTATCTGGAGCTCAAGTACGGCGTGCAGACCTACTATTACACCGACGGTGTGCTGCGCAAGATTGCTGCGGTCAAGGGCAAGGGCGTAAAGTTTTTGCGGGACAACCAGTACAAGGGTCCGCCCCTGCCTGATCACTCGCAGGATGGTTCTGCCAAGGGCACCAGCGAGTTCCCCACCGGCAATTGAATCAATCGCCTTCGGTGACGCGGAAATCCCGGGTGACGGCAAGATATCCAGCCAGGGTCGACACCCGGGTGCTGGCCGCGTCCTGCGGATAGGCGATTGCGGACCCGTTTCCCCAGACCGGGGCGGGCCAGGCCCGGTCGGCATGCGTGCGCCCGATCACGTGCAGGTGCAACTGCCGGACCACGTTGCCCAGGGCCCCCAGATTGATCTTGTCGATGCTGCATGCCCTGCGCAGGGCGCCAGTGGCGCAGTGCACGTCATCCATCACTGCGATGCGGTCGTGGCGGTCCAGCGCATCGAGTTCGACCAGGCCAGACCTGCGCGGTACCAGCACCAGCCACGGGTAGCGACTGTCGTTCATCAACAGAACGCGGCACATCGGCAGGTCGCCGACCGGCAGGGTGTCGGCGAGCAGTTGCCGGTCGAGTTCGAATGGCTTGTGCATGGGCAATCTCGCAGTGTGTTGGTGGCCGCGCGGGCGGTATCTGCATGATGCCCGATTCGTGGTGATGATGAATCCACGCAACCCCAACCCGTCGAGAAAACCCTGTAGAATGAATCGTTTGCTCCGGAAATATTTGCCGCATGTCACGTGAACATCCGAAAGTTGGATTCGTCAGCCTCGGCTGCCCCAAGGCGCTGGTCGATTCCGAGCGCATCCTGACCCAACTGAAGGTCGAGGGGTACGAGATCGTGCCCAGCTACGATGCCGCCGATGCCGTGGTGATCAATACCTGTGGCTTCATTGATGCTGCGGTGCAGGAGTCGCTGGACGCCATCGGCGAAGCCCTGCACGAGAATGGCCAGGTGATCGTGACCGGCTGCCTGGGCAAGCGGGCGCAGTTGATCCGGGAGGCCTATCCGGACGTGCTCGCCATCAGCGGTCCGCAGGACTACGCCAGCGTGATGGACGCGGTCCACACCGCACTACCGCCGCGTCGCGACCCGTTTGTCGACCTGGTCCCCGACACCGGCGTCAAGCTGACCCCCAAGCACTATGCCTACCTGAAGATCGCCGAGGGCTGCAATCACAACTGCAGCTTCTGCATCATCCCCTCGATGCGAGGGCGGCTGGTCAGCCGTCCGGTGGACGAGGTGCTGCATGAAGCGGAGAAATTGGTACATGGCGGCGTCAAGGAGCTGCTGGTCATCAGCCAGGACACCAGTGCCTACGGCGTCGATACCCGCTATGCCGAGCGTGAGTGGCGCGGCAAGGCCTACCGCACGCGCATGACGGAACTGTGCGAAGGTCTGGCCGAACTGGGCGTCTGGGTGCGCCTGCACTACGTCTACCCGTACCCGCATGTGGACGAGTTGATGCCGCTGATGGCCGAGGGCCGGATCCTGCCGTACCTGGATATCCCCTTTCAGCACGCCAGCCCGCGCATTCTCAAGCTGATGAAACGGCCCGGCAACATCGAGCGCACCCTGGAGCGGATCCGCGCGTGGCGCAAGGCCGTGCCGGAGCTGACCTTGCGCAGCACCTTCATCGTCGGCTTTCCCGGTGAGACCGATGCCGAGTTCGAGGAGCTGCTGGATTTCCTGCGCGAGGCCGAACTGGATCGAGTGGGGGCATTTGCCTATTCGCCGGTCGACGGCGCGGCCGCCAACGACTTGCCGGACCCGGTGAACGAGGAGCTCAGGGAGGATCGCCTGGAGCGCTTCATGCAGGTCCAGTCGGAGATCTCCGCTGCCCGGTTGCAGCGCCGCATCGGTCAGACCCTGAAAGTGCTGGTGGACGATGTCGGCACTGCAGGCGCACTGGCACGATCGGCCGCGGATGCGCCGGAAATCGATGGCTTGGTGCGCATTGCAGACGGGCATGACCTCAAGCCCGGGCAGTTCGTCAACGTGCGGGTCGAGGGCGCCGATGCCCACGACCTGGATGTGCGTCTGGCCTGAATCGTCGGGTACCGAGGTGGTATTTGCGCCCTGATGCCTGCACTTCCCGATTCGGCTAGAGTCGTTTCACAACTCAAGGAGTACAGGCAATGAAAGAACTACACGCATGGACCCGCCGCGATCTGACCGGTTGGATGGCCTTCGCATTGGTGCTGTTGGCTGTCCTGCTGCCGGCCACACTGATGGCGCAGGGTACGCCGCACATGCTCACGGCCGCCGACCGCGCCGAGGTGGCGGGTTTCAAGCTCAATACCAACGTACTCGACCGCCTGCAGGCCGTGACCTCCGAGGGCCGCGCCATGCATCTGAAGAAAAGGCGACCGGACATGTCGCAGGTGCATTCGCTGGACGACATGGCCCAGCAGCTGACTGCGGTCGATCCACGGATCAAGCCGCTGCTGGCCAGGCATGGCTTCACCCCGCACCAGTTCGTGGTCGCCAACATGGCCCTGGTGCGCACGGCGATGGCGGTACGCATGCAACAGGATCCACGCATGTCCAAGTATGTCGACATGAGCAAGCTCGATCCGGGCAACCTGCGTTTCTACAAGGCGCACAAAAGTCAGATCGACGCCATGATGGGTGGTGGCGCCGACACGGCTGGCCAGTAACCGGGCAGCGCGTTCAGTCCGGGTCCGGGGCATAGTCCACAGAGCGCACCGCAAAACACGTGGCGCCCCCAGGCAGGGCGGCTTCGAAGACATCGTCCAGGCTTTTTTTCAGCGCCGCACGCGCCAGCGGAGAGTCGATGCTGATGTGTCCACGGCGGGCATCGGTCTCGTCCGGGCCGACAATGCG
>NZ_JAQIBU010000194.1 GCF_027858935.1 Oleiagrimonas sp.
ATGCTGCCGCTGGTGGCGCTTCTGTCCGTGCTGCAGACCCTGGTGGCGGCGTTCGCCAAGAGTTACCGCGAGGCGCAGACCTATCTGTCGATCCTGATGATCGTGCCGGTGCTGCCGTCATTGCTGCTCAGCGTGATTCCGGTGAAGTCGGCGGACTGGATGTACGCCGTGCCGCTGCTGGGTCAGCAGATGGGCATCACGGAACTGTTGCGTGGCGGCAGCGTCAGCGGTGTGGATATCGTCCTGAGCCTGCTCAGTGGTTTCGCGGCCACGCTGGTAGTGGGCCTGATCACCGCTCGCGTGTATTTGTCCGAACGCCTGGCGATCTCGGCCTGATGCTGCGTGCAAAGGTCGGGGGAGCGCAAGCGAACCCGACAACTTGCAGCAGCTGCCGGCAGCTGGCCATTCCGTGTTGGGCCTTGCACCGTTCTCCCCAACCTGCGCTGTCCGGGGCGAGGTGGTGTTACATCAGGGAGAAGTGGTCGAGCAGGAGCCGGGCGACTGCTTCGGGATGTTCCAGGTGCAGGTGGTGGCTGCCGTCCATGTGGTCGATGCGGATTGCGGGAATGACCGCTGCACGCGCGCGCAACATGTCTTCGGGCAGGTACGGGGTCTGCGGATGGGCCAGCAAAAGCCAGGTGGGTGCACTGATGCCGGCCAGCAGGGTGCGCACCTGCGATTCGGCCAGGCGGACCGGGGTGGGTTGGGTCAGCCGCGGATCACTGGACCAGCGGTAGCCGCCGTCGACCTCGACCAGGCCGCGTTCGACGATCGGTCGAGCCAGCGAAGCGTCCATCCGGCTGGCCCGGCTGCGGACCTGTACCGCGGCGTCGATGTCGGCAAAGGTGCGCAGGCGCGGTTCGCTTCTTGCCAGGCGACGGTCGGCGGCGTGGCGGAATCGCTCCAGGGTGTTGCCGGGATCGTCGGCCAGCGGACCAAGACCCTCGATCAGCGCCAACCGCCGCACGCGCTCCGGCGCGGCGGCGGCGACCAGGCTGGCCACTCCGGCGCCCAGGGAATGCCCGAGCAGGTCGAACTGCTCCAGCCCGAGCACGTCCGCAGCGGCCAGCACGGCCGCGACGTAGTCAGCGATGTGGTAGTGCACGAAAGCGCCGGGTGGCAGGTGCGCCGAACGGCCGTGGCCGGGCAGGTCCAGGGCGATTACGCGGTGGTGCAGCGCCAGCAGCGACGCCAGGCGGTCGAAGCTGGCGGCATTGTCGAGCCAGCCGTGCAGGGCGAGCAGCGGGGGCGCGTCGCGTGGGCCGTGCACCCGGGCGGCAAGTGGCAGTCCGGGAATCGCGACGGGTATGTCCGTTTCAGTCATGCGCACCGAGCTTGCCGGCGCGTTCGTGTGCGGCTGTCAGGCGACGGGCGGCTGCCTCGCCATCGTAATCGGGCGCACATTCGGGCCAGCCTTGCGTGTGACGCAGGACCAGGTCGGTGAGCGCCTGGACATGCTGTGCATCGTCATTCAGCGCCGGAATGTAGCGCAGCTCACGGCCGCCGGCCTCGAGAAAGAAGTCACGATTCTGCATGGCCACTTCCTCCAGTGTTTCCAGGCAGTCGACGGCAAAACCCGGGCTGATCACGTCCAGCACCCCGATGCCCGAGCGGCCCAGTTCGCGCACGGTTTCATCGGTGTAGGGATGCAACCAGCGTTCGCGGCCGACGCGCGACTGGAAGCTGACGGTGACATCCTCCGGACCCAGTTCGAGACGCTCGCGCAAAAGGCGCGCCGTCGCCTGGCACTGGCAGAAATACGGATCGCCGTTGCGTACGTAGCGTTCGGGAATGCCGTGGAAGGACAGCAGCAGGCGGTCGCCACGACCGTGCTTGTTCCAGTGCGACCGCACGCTCGCGGCCAGCGCGTCCAGGTAGCCCGTGTCGTCGTGGTAATCGTTGATGATGCGCAGCTCCGGCGGCCAGCGCAGCTCCTTGATGGCATCGGCCACGGCGTCCAGTACGGCCCCGGTCGAGGTGGCCGAATACTGCGGGTACATCGGCAGCACCAGCAGCCGGCGCACGCCTTCGCGCTGCAGCTGGGCAACACTCTGAAGCACACTCGGACGGCCGTAGCGCATCGCCAGGGCGACCCGGATCGGGCCGCTGCGCCGCTGGCTTAGCTCGGACTGCATGCCGCTGGCCACGGCCTCGCTGAAGACCCGCAGGGGGGAGCCCTTGTCGGTCCAGATCCTGGCGTAGGCTTCGGCCGAGCGTCGCGGACGGATGCGCAGGATGACGCCGTGCAGGATCAGTTTCCAGATCCAGCGTGGAATCTCGATGACCCTCGGGTCGCCAAGAAATTCGGCCAGGTACGGGCGCACGGCGCGCGCTGTGGGTGCTTCCGGGGTGCCCAGATTCACCAGCAGTACACCTGTCGCCGGTAGGCTGTCATGGCGGTAACCGGCAAGGCCGGTATAGTTGGACTTTGATTGCATCGGACAGGGAACCGCGAGGGTGTCCGTGCAGTCTGCCACAAGCGAACTTACGGCTGCTCCCGGTGCGTCCCGCCGGGTCATGGCCATCCGTCATGCCCTGGAGGCAACCATGTACAAACTGCGATTCCGGGCCTTGGTTCTGGCTGTTCTGACCGCGGCGTTCCTTCCTTTCACCGTGGCCCATGCCGATGACCGCAGCGAGGCATTCAAGCGGTCCTCCGATGCAGTGCGGGTGTTGCGGCAAATCCAGATGGCACCGGACAAGGCCATTCCACAGGACCTGCTGCGCCACGCCCGTGCCATCGTGGTGGTTCCCAACGTGATCAAGGCTGGCCTGGTGTTCGGCGGCAGCCATGGGCGTGGGCTGGTTTCGGTGAAGACCCCGAACGGGACCTGGTCCAACCCGGTCTTCATCAGCCTGACCAGTGCCAGCGTAGGCTTCCAGGCTGGCGTGTCGTCCACGGATGTGGTGCTGGTGTTCCGCACCCAGCACGGCGTTGATTCGCTGGTCGACGGCAAGTTCACACTCGGTGTCGATGCCGCCGCTGCCGCCGGTCCCGTCGGGCGCAACGCGCACGCTTCCACCGATGCACAGCTCAAGGCCGAGATCTACTCCTATTCGCGTTCGCGCGGCCTGTTCGCCGGAGTCTCCCTGAACGGTGCGGTGCTGAGCATCGACTACGCTGCCGACAAGGCCGTATACGGGCCGGGCATCACGCCACGGCGCATCTTCGAGGGCGGTGTCACCAACGTACCCAGCGCGGTGGTGGATTTCCGCGACAGCCTGGAGGAGTACACTGCGCAATAAGCGGATGCCGACGGTGTCCGACGGGCGTGTGCCAGGACGCGGCATGCTCCACCAACATCCTGTCTTGATGAGGAATTCCCGTGAGCGTAGGCCCC
>NZ_JAQIBU010000201.1 GCF_027858935.1 Oleiagrimonas sp.
ACCCAGCCACCGTGCGGTAGCCAAACGACGGCACGTCCTCGATCAAGTCCTTGATCGGTCCGACCAAAGCCTCCTGCACCTTGGGCGGGGCCTTCCTGGACCGGTAGTACATCGTGCGCTTGGGCACACCGAACCAGCGACACAGCTTGACCATCGAGACCGTCAGTCCATCTTCCCGCAGTCCCTGCTGGATCGTGACCATCAGGTCTCGTCCTTGCCCAACAGGGACTCCAATTTTTTACGCGCGGGCAGTTCCAGCATCGCCTCTCCGTAGGCTGCCTGCAGATCCTTCAGCTGGAGCTCGTATGGCTCACGTACGTCTTCCTGCTTGGCCGCAGCGCTTTTCCACGCCCCGCTTGCCGTCATCTACCCACCCCTCGATCTCGGAGGGCTGCAGATCGAACTGACGACTGGTCTCAGCCACTTTCACCTTCCCCTGGATAATTTCCAGAACCAATGCCGACTTTAGCCGCGATGTCCAACGTTTGATCGCTTCTTCCATCACCATGCTCACAGGTGTTCCTTCGCGTAGTATCGCCTGTGCAGCTTTTCACTGGGTCATTACAAAATCACGCGTGCACACGTGCACACGTGCGCCAGCGCACCGCGCAACGTGGCGTGTTCTGGGGACATGGCGGGAGCGGGATTTTTTCGCGACATAAGAACTGCACATTATAACCATCTGGCCGCGCAATAACGAAGCGCAGTGGCGCTCTCCCGGTATCAGGTAGACCCCTGGATCCCGGTGAACGTGATGCGCGAAGGTTCGTAATTGAATTAGCCAGTTAATGAACAGCTATTTCAATGAGATTTTTCCATATCTCCCTTAATTGACTCAATAGTTTTTGAATAGGCGATTGTCAATAGCCCGAACCCTATAACCATAGGGAAAGTCATGAATAAAAGCCTTTTTACTAAAATATAAGCTGCATATAATGAATTAACTGGCGCGACTAGAGTACTGACTAGCCCATGTGATATCGATACACCACCGTGATAGCACAGATAAAAACCGCCGAGAATAAGTAGATACATCTCTGCGTATCTATATTTTTTTCTAGAAAACATGGCTCGATGCCTTTGTGGATGTCAGTTTGAGCTACTCGATCTCTTTAATCTTTTGATCTTGCTTCGAAACTTTATGAGGTAACTCCGAGAAAAGATCCCCGCCTAAATCGGCGGGGTAAATTTCTTTACAGTCAATTACTTTAGGATTCTAAACCTGCGGCTGCAGCAACGCCAGCCGCAAATAAACCCCCAACTGCGCCAATGAACTTTATACCTTCACCAATAGCGTGACCGACTTTGTAAAAAACGTCTGATTTATCTACTATCGGGCCCACACCACCGCAGACGTTTTCGACATTATTCCGTGAAAGTTCTAACATGATATGTACTCCTGTTTACATGTAACAACCAAAGAATTTTATATTTATCAGTGCACAACGCCGTCCCATATTCCCCCAAAAAAATCAACTAAACCACTGATAAGCTCTGTCTGAGCTTGCTCAGCATCTTCGGTTTGTTGTGCATTCAAACCAGGCGGCGTCGTATTTACGAGCGCGATTCCGCCTACGACACACTCAGTATTCAGATTTGATACATTATACATTGCAATTCTCCTTTTTTAAGGCCGAAATTACACCGTTCCGGCTCCGGCTTTTCGTCAACCGCGCTAAGCAAATGACGATGACGAAACTCTTTGGACTGCGCCTCTGACCAGCAGCAGCTGGCTCTGAACACAAGCCACGGTCTCCGGCCGATGCGCTATGATGAGGCGCGTAAGTCTTAGCCGCTGCACAGCAGCATTGACCATTTTTTCGCGCTTCACATCCAGATGACTGGTCGCCTCATCCAGCACCAGAAATTTAGGCTGGCGATATAGCGCTCGCGATAAAATCACGCGCTGCTTCTGCCCCCCGGACAACGACGAGCCCATATCACCGACCAGCGTCTGATAGCCCATTGGCATCGCGGCGATCTCATCGTGAATAGCGGCAAGCTTTGTGGCAGCTTGGGTTTTCACTTTGGTTACCGCCGGGTCGAAGAAGGCTATGTTGTCGGCCACGGAACCGGCGAAGAGCTGATCGTCCTGCATCACTGAACCGACCATGCTGCGGTACTGCTTGGCGCCGAGTTTCTTGATGTCGACCCCACCGAAGAGCACTTGCCCCTCTTCCGGCTCCAGCAAGCCCAACATGATTTTTGCCAGTGTGGTCTTGCCGCAACCCGACGGGCCGGTGATAGCCACGGATTCGCCTGACTCGATACGCAAGGAGCAATTCTTCAGGATCCACGGTTCATCGTCGCTGTAACGAAAGCTGACATTACGCACTTCGATGCTGGCATCGGGCAGCGGCCCCTGGTAACTGGAGTCCGGCTCAGGCTCGGGTTCGGTCAGTGCAATATCGGCCAGCCGCTCGCCATGCAGCTTGAGCATGCCGAATTGCACCAACTTGTCGATGAGCCCTGCTGAACGCGTGAAGAACTGACTGGCATAGGTGATGAAGGCAATCAACATACCGGCGGTGAATTCACCTTTCAGCGTCAACAGGGCTGCGGTCCAGATAATGGCTACATGACCGATGCCGAAGATCAGTTGGCTGATGGCATTGAAGCTGATCGTGAGGCGCTGCAGCCCAACGTTGCGATTGACGGTGTCCACCACCTTGTTGGCGTACCGACTCTGCCGCTGGTGCTGCTGGTTGGCCAGCTTGATGGGCATGACCCCGCGTATCGCTTCCAGCAGATCGCTCTGCTGGCGGGCGGCGATGATGATCTGGTCTTCCTGGGCGCGGCGCAGCGGCCGGAAGAACAGCCAGCGCACCAGACCGTAGAGCAGGAACAGGCCTGCACAGAGCAGCATCAACCACACGCTGTAGAAGGCCATGACGACCAGCGTGACCAGGGACATCAGTCCGTCCAGCATCGAGCCGATGAACTGCGTGGTCAGTGTCTGCTGGATGGTGTGCATGGAGGAAAACCGCGACACCACGTCACCAATGTGACGCTTCTCGAACCAGTCCAGCGGCAGGTGCAAAAGATGACCAAAAACGTTGGTGATCCACTGCACGTTGAGCGTGGCACCCAGACAGGTCACGGCCCAGGAACGCGCGGCACCGATGGCCACCTTGAAGACGGCCACCAGCAGAAAGCCAATGCCAAGAAGTGTGAGCAGGTCATGGTTGGCCGAGACCAGCGCCTGATCAATGACCCACTGCATGTAAAAGGGACCCACCAGCGTGAACACTTCCAGCGCCAGAGCCAGCAGAAGGATCTGGGTCAGCGCCCCCGCCAGTCCGCGCGTCTTGCCCGTGAGGGCACGCAAGGAGATGGCCTGGCGCGCCCTGGCCGGACGGAAATCGGTCTTGGGCTGCAACTCCAGCGCCACGCCGGTGAAATGCCCGGAGACCTCCTTGAACTTGAGCTTGCGCTCACCGTGGGCCGGATCGTGCACCTCCACCGAACGAGCGTTGACGCGTTTCAGTACCACGAAATGGTTGAGATCCCAGTGCAGCAGGCAGGGCACCTTGAGCTGCTTGAGCTCCTCCAGTTCCAGACTCAGCGGGCGGGTCTGGAAACCCAATTGGCCGGCAATCTCGATGATACGAGCCAGGTTGGCGCCCTTGAGCGAACTGGAGAATCGCCGCCGCAGACTGGGCAGGTCCATGTCGTGACCGTGGTAACAGGCCAACATGACCAGACAGGCCAGACCGCATTCGGCAGCCTCGGTCTGCATGGTCATGGGCAGCCGACGACGCCAGCCAAACTGCATGCGGCTCAACGGCTCGATGGCCGGCTCCCCACGATGTTGTTTATGGACCGACCCGTCAGCCATGCGACTTGCCTCCCGTGATCAAACCGCGTCGCAAGCCGTAGATCGGCTCGAAGGCCCATTCGATCAGGCTGCGCCGGTCCATGAGAATGTCCGCGTTCAATGCCATGCCGGTCTTCAGCGGCTGCGATTTGCCATAGGCTGAAATCGCCTGCTGATCCAGATTCACGGTAACCCGGTACAACGGCTGCCTGGATTGATTGCCGGTCAATGCAATGACATCGGCCGAGTTCAGCGCGCTGCGGGAGATATCGGCGACACGGCCGTAGTGCTGACCAAACTTCTGGTAGGGATAGGCCTGATAACGCAGCACCACGCGGCTGCCAGGATCGATGAAACCCACTGCGCGACTGGGCACCAGAAGCTGTGCCTGCAGCTTTGAGCCTTGAGGTCTTAACGAGAGCAGGGGTTGCCGAGCGTTGACGCTCTGGCCGGCATCCACCAGCAGGGAGGACACGGTGCCACTACGTTGCGCCCGCAGCACCACGGCGCGGCGGGCCTCGTTTTGCGCCAATTGCTGGTTGACGCTGTCCAGCTTTTGTTTCGTCGAGGATTGCTGACTTTTCAGCGTCAAGGGTAACTGGGCCAGTTTCTGTTTTGCTTCACTGTATTGCTGCGCGATCTCCAAACGTTGCCTGGCCAAGGTCTTCAGCTGGGTTTGCGCCTGCAAAAAAGCGTTGGTCTGCTGCTCGATTCGGAACGCGGACACATAGCCTTTTTCTTCGAGCGGTTTGATGCGTCGCAATAACGCCTGGGCACTTTTGACCTGTTCGTGCTGCAAGGCCATTTGCGCTTCCACCTGCTGACGTTGCGAAGCCAGCAGTGCAAGTTGCGCCCTGAGATGACTGCGTTGCTGGGCTGCCGACGCCTGTTGGGTCTTGAGATCCGACTCTAGCGACGCGCCCTGCGCGCGCAGATGTTGACTGACCTGGGCACCGGTATCGCCCAGGGATGTGCTGTCGGTATCGGAAGAAATCTCGATCAGCGGATCACCACGATGGACTTTTTGTCCTTGCCTGACATCCACGCGGGTGACGATACCTGCCGTTGCCGCGGTGACGTTCAACAGTCCTGCAGAGGGAACCAGCTGACCACTGACGCGCTCGCGCTGGGTGTAATGGCCCACGATCATGAAAACGACAATGGCGGTCGCGATACCCATGGCCAGTACGGCCAGGCCCCAGCGCGGGAGGGGCGTGGCCACCTCTATGGCTCCCAGCCATTCGCCCCTTCTGGCGTCCATCGCTTCCTTGCGAAACAGTTGAGACATGGATCCCGTGCCCCTTTCACGAAGTGCACTGCATAAACGGCTTCTTAGATTCGGCTGCGCTTTTTTTGCAACTACAAATCGAATAAAACATGGTCGTTACACAGTCGTCAATGGGAGGTTATCTACACCTTATGTAGGGTAAATCCTACCTCACTCCATGGTCCAGAAATGGCGCACGCTGGTTTGGATGCGCGCCATTAAAGTTTATTTTTTACAAGGACTTGAATAAGACAAGACATCCAAGAAAAGTTCAAATGAGACGATTTACAGATGAATTCATGAAGCGATGACACGGTGAATTCATATAATCAAACTACAAGATCAATCACGCGAAACTGACAGCGATCAACAGGTTCCACTGACTAACCTGCATTCAATGCATTGAAGGGGCGTTTCACCACATCCCATGAGTGATTTTCCTGTCTGGAACTGCACAAATGGCATGCGACTTAAATAGGGTTTTGTCTCCATCGAGACACCATGTATCGAATGACAAAGACTACCGCTATCACCCGCATTCTCTGCGTGATATGGAGATCTTCAAAGGCAATGCAGCATGGTTTTCCAGAGTGGAAATAATGCGTCGTGTCTGCCGCAGACAAACTGTCTGGATGTCGCCACATCGCGGGAAAAGCATGCCTCTTCACGCAGGCAGCGACAGATCGTTCAAAGACCCAATGGCCGTGTCACTGCGAGCGCGCCGGTCGTCCGACAGGGGCTTCAAGGGAAGAGTTCGGCAGCTTTACATCAAACTCTACCTTGGCCAGCCGTTCCGGAGCGAATCCCACCTTCTTCAGGAACGCCTTCCAGCGCGGGTCCTGGTGATATTTCCTGAAGGACAGGCCGTAGATGGTGTATGGAATGATCCGGTTCGGCTGGTCCACCGACTTGTCGAGCCAGGCGAACGCCGGGCCCGGTTCGTCGCAATCGGCATAGCCGCTGGCGATCGCCGCCGGATACTTGGCCGCGAGGTCCTTGTCGTCGATGAATGCCTGCAGGAACTTGTCGGCTTCCGCCCTGCGTCCCAGGACGCAATAAACACCGGGAAGAACCCCGGACCCCTTCGGCGATACCGCAAGCGCCTTCCCGGGGCGACCCAGGTACAAGTTGACCCATGCCCTCATCGAATTCGCGTTGACGTAGCCGGGACTCAGCTCCTGTACCTTGTCCAGGTACGCCAGGGATTGCTTCAAACGCCCTTCCTGCAGCAACACCTGGACGATATTCACGTAGATATCGGGATTGACCGGATCCAGACGTTCCGCCCGGCGCAACACGTCCATGGCATCGACGGGCCGGTTGAGCAGGTAGAGAAACTTGCCCGCGTTCAGCAGGATGTCCGCGTTGGCCGGATCCAGTGCCAGGGCCCGCTTGAAATGCCGGGCCGCGGTGTCAAAGTCGAACTTGTTGTACATGGCCAGATAGCCCAGGACCGATTGCGCCTGAGCGTTTTCAGGATCGACGGCCATGGCCTTGAGTACATCGCCCCGGGCACGGTCGTAGCCCGCCTTCCAGGTGGCGCCTGCCTTGTCGCTCATCCAGGGTTGGTTGATGGCATTCTGCGCCAGCCCGACCCAGACCGCGGCATAACGGGGATCGATAGCCAGCGCCTGGCGATACAGCGCGTCGGATCGGGCCAGTGCCTTGGCGTTGCCTTGCCGGGCCACCTGACGGGCCTGCAGGTAGAACGAATACGCCTGCGGATCGATCTGCTCCACCTTCGGTGTTTCGCCGAGAAGTTTCACTTGCAGATGCTTGACCACATCCGCGCCAATCTCGTCCTGGATCTTGAACACGTCTTTCAACTGGCGGTCGTAGGTCTGCGACCAGCGCTGGGTATCGCTGGCCGCATCGACCAGCTGCACCGAGATGCGGACCTCGTCGCCGGCCTTCTGCACCGAGCCTTCCAGGATGTAGGCCACGCGTAACTTCTGCGCGATCTGCGGGACGGTGTAGTCCTTGCCGCGGAACCAGAACGAGGACGTGCGCGCGGTCACCTGCAGCTGCGGGATGCGCGCCAGCAGGTTCAGCAAGTCCTCGGAGATGCCGTCGGAGAAGTAGTTCTGAGCCTTGTCGCCGGACAGGTTGGCGAAGGGCAGCACGGCGATGGACTTGGCCGGAATCGGAATGGCGGGTGCCGTGGACGCGGCGGCGATCGATGTCGTGTTTGCAGGCGCGGACGACGAGGCCAGCGTGGCCGGCGCCGGTTTCACGCCCGCCTCGCGCCACAGCAGGAAACCGCCGATGGCGAACACGCCTGCCAGCAGCAGCAACTCCACGCCGGTCACCCGCTGCTCACCGCGCTCGCCGTGATACCAGGCCAGCAGCACCGTCACCACCAGGCCCAGCGCCATGGCGCCGAAGGCCAGGTGCATGATCACTTTCGGCCAGCCGTAGCTGTCGGCGGCCAGATCCAGCACCTGCAACAGCGCCCACGCGGCGGCCACGTAGGCCGCCGTCCACTGCACCAGCTTGCGTTGCTTGAGGCGCTCCATAAAATTTGTCATGAAGACAAGCCCGCCAGCGACAGGCCGACCCGCACGCGCGGCAAGCTACGGGTCACGGCATAGGCCATGCTCACGCGGCACACATGGCGGTGGTGCAGCTCTGCGAACAGGTCGCGGATCATGATCGGTCGGCCCCTCCCCTGGTGCCGTGTCGTCCCTCCCGTTCGAGTGTCAGCCAATTGCAAAGGGTCTGCAAGCTCACGAACGGCCGTGCATGCGGTCTTTGGCGAACCGGACCGGTCATGCAAGAAAAAAGGTTCATCGCGCTTTCCCGGGAAAGGCGTCCTTGATTTTTAGGAAGAAGTAAGCGGAGTCCCGGTAGCCATAGGCCATGCGCTTGATAACCTTGATGCGGTTATTCATGCCTT
>NZ_JAQIBU010000210.1 GCF_027858935.1 Oleiagrimonas sp.
CTGGCCGTGGCCTTTCGCAACATCCAACCGCCCGACGTGCCCCGGACCCTGCGGCACACGCGTCGCGATCAGCAGTCCCAGGTTGATCGCGTGAATGTCATGGTCGACTTCGATGGTGACGGCACGACCGGTTACGATTTCACGGTGGACATTTCGGGTAGCGTGATCGACGAGGTCATCACCAACGAGAAGCATTTCGACAAGGACTGGGATGGCGATTGGCAGCATGCCGTGAGCCGGGATGCACATGGCTGGAGTGTTGAAATCCTGATCCCCTGGTATATCGCGCCCATGCGCCGGGCTACGGGGGCAAAGCGGACCATCGGCCTGTACCTGGATCGCGTGGTCGGATCCACCGGGGAGCGCATGTCCTGGCCCACGGCCAGCTACCAACGAGCGCGATTCGTGTCCGATTTCCGCAAGGTAGTTTTGCCGGCCTATACCCAGTCCCTGCTTGCGGCGACCCCCTATGTATCGACAGTGCAGGATCGTGTGACCGGTCGCACGCGCTTCAAGACCGGTGCGAACCTGTTCTGGAAACCCAACGGCCAGACCCAGCTGACCGCCACGGTGAATCCGGATTTTGGCCAGGTGGAAAGCGACAACCTGGTGGTCAATTTTGGCGCCCAGGAAACCTATTTCAGCGACAAGCGGCCGTTTTTCACGGAAAACCAGGGCATCTTCGACTTCAGCCTGCTGAGCGACAACAGCCAATTGGTCTACACGCGTCGCGTGGGTGGAGTCGCCGATAACGGCAGCGGTCCGGCAAGCATCAGCGGGGCCCTGAAACTCAACGGCAGCGTTGGGCGCACGCGGTACGGCATCCTTTCGGCACAGGAAGCGGGCCCGTACGGTCGAACCTTTGATGCCTTGCGGCTCACACGCCAGTTTGACAACCAGCTCCTGGGCGCCCTGGTGACACGGGTCGATCATCCATTCCTGGACCGAACCGCCACGGTCCTCGGCGTGAACCAGCGCTGGCAACCGAACGACAAGCTCACGGTCACCAGCAATTTCGTGGGCGACAACATCGTCCAGCACGGCCAGCTCTCGCAAGGCACCGGAGCCACCACCATGGTGCAGTACGAGATGAATCCGCAATGGAGTCAGCAATGGGTGGCCATGCATTTCGGAAGCCATCTGGATATCAATGATTTCGGCTACCTTCAGCGCAATAACCTCGACTACGTGCATTGGCAGCTGCGTCGCAACGTCACGGATCTTTCCAGTGACTCGATGGATTCTTCCCGCCAGTGGGAGTGGCGGCTCACGGCCGCCAACAACGATCAGGGTCTGGCATTGCAGCGCCAGTTTCGCGTGACCCTGAATGCCAATCGTAGGGACGGTGGCTCGGATTATGCCCATCTGGACGTGGATGCCCCGGGTCACGACGATCTGCTGACGCGCGGCAACGGTGCCCTGCGTACCGCATCCAGCATGTCGCTGTACGTCAAGCACGAGCGTCCACGCAAAGGCGCATGGGCATGGAAAATCAGTGGCTACTTGAGCGGCAACAAGCTCGATGGGCTGCGTCACGTGGAGTACAATCTCGATTTGCGTCCCACGCTCTACCTCAGCGACATGCTGAGCGTGTCGACCGGCGTCTCCTATGATTACCAGCCGAACTGGCTGATCTGGCAGCATGATAATCTCGTGGGTTCATTCGACGGTCGAACGCTGCAGATGGATGCCACCATGGACTGGTATTTTGATCGGCGACAGGCCTTTCGCATACGCTTGCAGGCTCTGGGCATCAGTGCGCGGGAACTTGCGGCCTATCGTGTAAATGCCCTCATGCGTGCGTCACCCAGCAACGATGCAATCGACAGCTTCAGCGTGCGCAACCTGGGGTTCCAGATCCGTTATCGCTATCGCCTGGCACCCTTGTCCAATCTGTATGTGGTCTATGTCCGCGGAGGCTACGCACAGGACCCCGTGCTGCGTTCTGCAGCCACCCAGTTCCGGCAGAGTTTCCATCTGCGCCAGAGCGACCAGTTCCTGATCAAGCTGGCCTATCGTTTCCAGATCTGATCTCGTCCGGATGGGGCAGTCATGAACCACGATGTTCGGCCACAGCCGCCCGAAAAACCGTTGCCTTCCGACTGCTGCGGTGGCGGTTGCATACCGTGCATCCTGGATGTTCACGAAGATGAGCTCGAGGCTTATTGGCACAGTCTCGAGCAATGGCTGGCCCGAAACCCGCCCGAATCGCAGCTGGATGCGGAGGCACCCTCAGCCGGTGTGGAGCGCATGGTGCTCGATACCAATGTCGTACTGGATCTTCTGATATTCAGGGATGCAGGTTGCGAGATTCTCATGGCGCAGTTGCAACAGGGCGCATGCCGGGCAATCACGCGCTCCGATTGCAGAGACGAATTCATCCGCGTGCTGCAGTATCCGCAATTGGCCCTTGCCGTGAATCGACGCGTCCAGGCCCTCGAGGCCTTTGATGCACTACATGATGTTGTCCCGCCGATGCACGACGCCCCCGGGGCAGGGCCCGGGCTGCCGCAATGCAGCGACCCTGATGACCAGAAATTCCTGGAAGTGGCCTCTGCAGCTGGCGTCGATACGCTTCTCAGCAAGGACAAGGCGGTATTGAAGGTCGCCCGGGGCATGCGTCGAGCCGTGAACATCGAGGTCCTGTCGCCCCAGGCATGGAAAGCGCGCCATGCCAATCGTTAGGCCGGGTTGCGCGCCCATGCTGCGCAACCCGGCCTGGACGAGGAGACGGTTCAGAGTTTGTTGTACAACGCCATGACGTCCTTGCGCAGCGCGGCCTGGCTATCCCGCCGGGTGTAGAACATATGGCCTCCCGGGTACTCGCGTACCTTGACCCGGTCCTTGCCGCCCATGACCGGCATCTGGTCGACGATGAGGACGGACCCCATGAATGGGCAGGACAGGTCGTTCCAGCCGTGGGCAATGAGCACGTGAAGGTTCGGGTCGTTGGCAACGGCCTCACGCAACTGGGCCACCGATCCCGAGCGTGCATCCGCATCCTCGTGCCAGAGCTTGTTCACATGGTAACTGAGCGCGTAGTAGCGACCGTCATACTTCCAGCCGACAGTCTGGGTGATGAAGTTGACCATGGCGGTGGTGGTTGGTGCGATGATGGCATTGAGCAACGGGTCGTTGCTGCGCTGCTGTGGTGACAGCGGGAATGGGTCCCAGGCGCTGACGTTGGAGTCATAGACGCTGCCGATGCGGCCCTGCGCGCGGTGGACTTCGCGCAGGTAGGCGGCAGTGTCGATGCGGCCCCCCGAATAGCGCACGAAGGTCGGGTCCAGGCCGGTCATTCTGGTCACGCGCTGGATCATCCGGTCGCGTTCGGCGGGATTGCTGTTTCCCAACATCAAGGCATGTGCATATTCACCGCGGGTGTAGGCGATCACTTTCTGCATGGCGGCGGAGGTGAGCTTGCCTTCGCGTTCCAGGTGCGCAGCTGTGATCGAGGGCAGGGTGAGCATCCAGGGCAGCGGCGACACCTCTCCGTTTTCATACGAGGCCGGGTCCAGGTAGGGCGAAATCAGTACCACTCCATTCATCGCAACGCCCAGCCGGGTCTGCAGGTATTCAGTGATACGCGGGCCACGGAAACCACCATAGCTTTCGCCGACCAGGTACTTTCGCGAGGTCATGCGACCATTCCGGACGAGCCAGTCGTAGATGATGCGCGACAGGTAATGGATGTCGGCATCGGTGCTGTAGAAATCCTTGGTGGCCTGCTTGTCATCCTCCCGCGCACGGCTGTAACCGGTGCCGACCGGATCAATGAACACCAGGTCGGTGAAGTCCAGCCAGGTACCTGGATTGTCGTGCAAGGTGGCCGGGTCCGAGGGGCTGTCGCCGGCATCACCAAAGTTCACTTTCTTCGGGCCGATCGCGCCGAGGTTGAGAAAGACCGAAGAGGCGCCTGGACCGCCGTTGACCGCGAAGGTCACTGGACGCTTGTGCCCCGGCACGGTATAGGCGGTGTACATGACGTTGGCGATGACCTTGCCCGCGTGGTCGCGTACGGGAAGGCTGCCCACCGTGACGGTGTATTTGAGGGTCTTGCCGGCGACATGTGTCACCTGTGCGACATGGGCCTTGGCGGGGAAGGGCTGCAGGAGCATGCCGTTGGAATCGGCCTTGGCGTCTTTGGCCGCCAGCAGGGCCGGAGCGGACAATAACGAAAACAGCAGTGTCGACAACAGCACACCGGCGATGCTACGCATGCGCATGATGGATTCCCCTTGGGTGGACGCGATGAACGGCTAAGATAGCCCGGAGTGCAGCATGACGGCACGTGCTGGAAGTCTTGGTCCGGATATCGTTTTAACTCAGGCCTTTCCCGGATTTGCAGTATTCTTTTGCTGGATCACACGCGCCGTAGCGACAGACAGGAAGCGAATCGGGCATGCCCAAGCCAACACCCCTGCGCAGGATCTTCATCATCGGCTGCCCGCGTTCCGGAACGACAGTGGTCCAGTCGCTGCTGGCATCCCTGCCCAATGTGATGTCCATGGGCGAGACCAATTACCTGCTGTGCATGCTCGGGAACTTCAATGCGTGGCTCAACAACCCGGCCGCGGTCGAGTCCAAGTGGCGCAAACGATTGGCACTCGCGCGGGCGAGTTCGCGCCGTGACCTCCAGGATTGCCTTGACCAGGCCTTCGGTGGCAGCAACCTTGCACCGCGTCTGCGCAGGCGCATGACCGGTCGGGGATATATCGATGAACTGCGCCGTGTGCTCGATGCCGAGGCGATCCGCAGGAATTGCACGTGCTGGGTCGAGAAGACACCCGATCACCTGGCCTACCTGTCGATTCTGGAAAAGCAGATCCCCGACGCACACTTCCTGCACATGGTCCGGAGTGGCCCGGACGTCATCGCTTCAGCCATCGAAGGCCAGATCCGGTTCAGCGAACACGAGGTGTTCCTCGGATCCATTCCCTACTGGGTCAAGCGATGGAATCGAGCCACGCAGGTGCACTTGCAGTACGCGGGCAGGCCCCGGCACACGGTGCTGCCCTATGCCTGCCTGTTCACGGCGACCGCACAGGTTCAGGAGCTGCTGAGGGATCTGTCCGGAGCCTCGGCCACGGCGTTGGGCTCGGCCTCCGGACAGCTGGACCACATCGTTGATTTAGCCGATGAACCCTGGAAAAAGGGGTCCATCGACGAGACTCTGCGGCCACCGCAGCGCAAGTTCGAAGGGTTGTTCGGGCCATGCATGCGCCAATGGCTGAATGACCATCTGACCGGATACGCCGAGGTCATTGCAACGCTGGCCGAACGACAACCCACGATGCCCTGGGTGGCCAGTGCCGCCGAGGGCGTGCCGGTCGACAGCCCCAAGATTCGAGCATCCCTCGGGACACACAAGGCTTGATCAGTCCTCCTTGCCGAAGGCCTTCATCAGTGGTTTGATCAGGTCCAGCGGCAACGGGAAGGCGATGGTGGTGGCCTTGCCGTTGCTGGCAATGTCGGCCATGGTCTGCAGGTAACGCAGTTGCAGTGCCTGCGGCTGCTGGGCCAGCATGGCAGCGGCGTCGCGCAGCTTTTCTGCGGCCTGCATCTCGCCCTCTGCGTGGATCACCTTGGCCCGACGCTCGCGTTCGGCCTCGGCCTGACGGGCGATGGCACGAATCATGGTCTCGTTGAGATCGACGTCCTTGATTTCCACATCCGTGATCTTGATGCCCCAGGGATCAGTGGCCTCATCAAGGATCTGCTGCAGGGTCTTGTTGATCGACTCACGCTCGGACAGGATCTCGTCCAGTTCGTGCTGCCCCAGTACCGAGCGCAGACGTGTCTGCGCCAGCTGGCTGGTGGCCTGGTAGAAATCGGCCACCTGCAGCACCGCCTTGTCCGATTCCAGAATGCGGTAATAGACCACCGCGTTGACGCGCACCGAGACATTGTCACGCGAGATCACGTCCTGTGGTGGTACGTCCATGACCCCGATCCGCAGGTCCACGCGCGTCATGCTTTGCACGAACGGAATCATGATGATCAGGCCCGGCCCCTTGGTACCGGTGTAACGGCCCAGGGTGAGCATCACGCCACGCTGGTATTCAGGCAGCACCTTGATCGATGAGATCAACAGCACGACCACGAAAACAATGATGATTCCTGCCAGTCCAAACATGTTCTTCTCCTTGGAGTGTTTTCACTCGTGCCGCGATTCGGCATCCACCCACAGTACCAGCCCGTCACGACGACGTGCGCGTACTCGGGTTCCGGCGGGCAGGGGTTGTTTGATTTCACTGCGCACGCGCCAGCGTTCGCCGTTGATACGTGCCCAGGACTCGGATTCCGGAGCCAGTGCCTCGAGAAGTTCGCCGCCATGATCCAACAGTTGGTGGTCGCCGTTGAAGCTGCGCGTACGCCGCGCACGCATCACCAGCAAGAGCAGTGCAGCCAGCGTGCCGATGCCACAAAGGGCCAGGCCCGTGATCATCCCCAGACTGATGCCGAATCCGGTCTCTCCTGTCTTGAACAGCATGATTGACCCCACGGTGAACGCCACCACACCACCAAGGCCGATCACGCCCAGGGTGGGCATGATGACCTCGGCGATAACCAGCCCGACACCCAGCGCCATCAGCGCCAGCCCTGCATAGTCTACCGGCAGCAATTGCAGTGCATACAGTCCGATCAGCAGGCAGATCGCGCCGGCAATGCCGGGTAGCATGGCCCCCGGATGAAAGGCCTCCAGAACGAGTCCGAAAATGCCGGCAAGCAGCAGCAGGTAGGCAATGGTCGGGTTGGTGATGATCGCCAGGAAACGGGTCCGCCAGCCCGGGGCATAGTCACGCACCTCGAGTCCTGCCAGGTGAAGGACTTGTTCATGTCCTTTGATACGGATACGGCGTCCGTCGATCTGGCGCAGCAGCGAGGCTGTGTCGGGTGCGATCAGGTCAACGACATGCTTGTCCAGCGCCTCGCTTGCGGTCAGGGTGGCCGCTCCGCGCACGGCCTTTGCGGCCCAGTCGGCGTTGCGTCCGCGCAATTGGGCCAGGGAGCGGATGTAGGCAATGGCGTCATTCAGCACCTTGTGCGCTTCAGCATCTCCATGAGTCGCGTTGTCCGCGGCTTTTTCAGCCTGCGCAGTGGATGTGGCGGCAGCGGGCTTCGCCAACGATGAAGGCATCGGCGTGCTGCCACCAATCGAAACCGGCGTGGCCGCGCCCAGGTGCGTGGCCGGCGCCATGGCCGCGACATGACAGGCATAGAGGATGTAGGTTCCAGCCGAGGCGGCGCGGGCGCCTCCCGGTGAGACGTAGCCGATCACGGGAATTCTGGATGCGAGGATGTCGCTGATGATCTTCCGCATCGATCCGGACAAGCCCCCGGGCGTGTCCAGTCGCAGCACGATACCCCGGGCGCCTTCGCGCTGAGCCCGAGCGGAAGCCTGCTGGACATACTCCGCAGCTGCAGGGCCAATGGGGCCGTCTAGATCGATCTGCGCCACGAAGCCCCCGGACTTCGGCGTTACGCTTGATGCATGCGCCAGCAGGGTAGCGGCAAGAAGCAAGGAAAGGCCGGCCAGAGCGCAGGTTTGAAGGATCGATCGCATGGTCATCCTTGTCCTCCTCGAAGACCTGTCCCGTGCACCGCCTGCATTGTATCCCCAATTGAATGCATGAACCGCGCATAGGCTGCCCGCGTAGAATGACGTGTTGATGGAATCAGGATGTACTTCCCATGAGTGCAGGCAGTTCGACACTGTCCAACGACCCACCCGTGATGGCCCTGGCCCACGCCCTGGGCCAGGGCAGTCCGGCTTTGCCCGCGTCCGGCCGGGTGCTGTTTCTTCGTGCCCGTGGTCTGGAGATCTGGCGGACACTGGCGGGTCCCGGATGGTCTTTCGTACAGCCTTTCAAACCCTATGCCGATGCACTGGAACAGGCCGGCATGGCCTTGTCCACGGAGAAATCCAATGTGCGTTTTCCCATGGCACTGGTCCTTCCGCCACGCCAGCGTGAGGAGGCCCGTGCTCTTTTTGCACGCGCGCTGGATCAACTGGAACCCGGTGGCACCATCGTGGCCGCGATGCCCAATGCCGGGGGGGCACGAGGCGGCGCGCATGACCTTGAACGCCTTGCGGGCCCCCTGCAGCATCTTTCCAAGCACAAGTGTCGAGTGTTCTGGACCTGTCCCGAAACCCTGGATATTGATCAGGAACTGTTGCACGAATGGCGGCACCTGGATGCGCCACGTCCGATCCTGGACGGGCGCTTCGAGAGCCAGCCGGGCCTTTTTGCCTGGGACCGGATCGACACGGCGTCCGCATTGCTGGCCGCGCATCTGCCCATGGACATCCAGGGGCGGGTCGCCGACTTGGGAGCGGGTTGGGGCTACCTTTCGGCGGAAATCGTGCGCCGCTGTCCCCGCGTGAACGCACTGGACCTGTACGAAGCCGATCAACGTGCGCTGCCGCTGGCACGTCGCAACGTCGAGCGCGTGATCAAGGCAACGGGACGGACGCTGGAGCTCGCGCTGCACTGGAACGATGTTGAACGCGGATTGAAGTCGGGGTATCACGTCGTGGTCAGCAATCACCCTTTCCATGTGGATCGTGCAGACCGCCCGGAGCTTGGCCAGGCTTTCATACGCGCGGCCGCGAGCGCCTTGAAGCCTGGCGGCCGCCTGCTGATGGTGGCCAACCGGCACTTGCCCTATGAATCCACCTTGCATGAATGCTTCAACACCTCCCGCGTGCTGGTCGAGGCCAGGGGCTTCAAGGTGATCGAAGCGATCCGAGGAGACCGGCCATGAAACTGTTGCGCCTGATTGCCAATCTTGGCTATGGCAGCCGCAAGGAGGTCAGGGGGCTGTTCCGTGAAGGACGCATCACCGATGCGAACGGCGATGTGCTGTATGCCGATGACATTCGCGGGCATGACGATATACGTGTCGATGGGGAGCTGCTGGATCCACCACAGGGAATCGTGATCATGATGCACAAGCCGTTGGGCGTGGTCTGTTCACACAAGGGTGAAGGTGAGCGCGTCTACGATCTTCTGCCCGAGCGCTTCACGCGACGGC
>NZ_JAQIBU010000223.1 GCF_027858935.1 Oleiagrimonas sp.
ACGTACATGCCCGGCAGCAGCACATGGTCGGGGTTTGCAATCGTGGCACGCAGTTGCACGCTGCCCGTATTGGGGTCGACGCTGGTGCCGGAAAAATCGACGGTGCCGACCTTGTCGTAGGTGTCGCCGGTAGGCAGGGTCAGGCGGACCGTGCTTTTTTTCTCCCCATCCATGGTGGCGTGCCCCCGGGCCTGTTCCTGGCGCAGCTTGTCCAGTTCGCCTACAGCCATGGTGAAGTTCACGTACAACGGATCGATCTGGTCCACGGTTGTCAGCAGCGTGGCGCTGCCCTGGCCGACCAGCGCGCCTTCGGTCACCTGCTGCTTGCCGGCCCGGCCATCAATGGGCGAACGCACGGTGGCGTATCCAAGGTTGATGCGCGCGCTCTGGACGCTTGCCCTGGCCAGTTGCACGGCGGCCGCGGAGCTGCGCTCGGCGGCTTCGGCGTTGTCCAGGTCCGACTGCGAAATGTATCCCTTGGGCGCCATCTTGCGCGCGCGCTCGGCGGCGATGTGGTTGTTGGTATAGGTGGCGTTTGCCTGGGCCAGCGAGGCCTTGGCGGCATCCAGGGAGGCGCGCAGCGGCGCAGGATCGATGCGGAACAGGATCTGTCCCTTCTTGACCTCGGTGCCTTCCCTGTAGGTGCGTTTGAGGACGATCCCGCTCACGCGCGCACGCACGTCCGCACTGCGATGGGCGGACAGGCGCCCGACAAGATCACGCCGCAGCGGAACATTTTGGGCATTCGCCACCATGACCTTCACCTGTGCAGGCGGCATGGAATGGTTCTGCTCATGAGAGCTGCCACACGCGGCCAGCAAGGCGGTGGAAACAAGCACCATGGCGAGGTGCAAGGGCGAGGAGCGCATCGGAAGTCCTTTGGCCGGCGAATGCAATCGAATGGAAGTTTTCCAGAGCGGGACCGGATGGCGATCCAGCGTGAGTCCAGGACAGCTACTGGATCCTGGTGCTGAAGTCGATGGCATCCTGGTTCGCCGTGAATCCTGAATTCACAGTCGCGTCGGTGGGGGCAGTATTGTCTGTACTCACCAGTTTAAGAATATGCCTTTGAAGCGTCAATCCATGTCATTGGTCATGCTCCGCAATGCGGGTTGTTCGACCTCGAATAGCTTGTGCGCGGCGTGGGTGGCACGCAACAGGTTCCGATTCCGGAAATGCCGCGCGCTCTGCCGGTTGACTGCGACAGGGGCGATGCTGGAACCGGCGGGTGTTGCGGCGCTATCCTGTGCACTTCGAGCCGCCGTATAGCTTCTCAGGCATGGCGGCGGGAGCATCTTGCACGTCTTGGGTAAACAATCCGGACCATGTCCATACGCAATTGGATGACGCAATGGATCGAACGGCGAGTGGACAATGGTTGCGTCGTGGATCGATGCCCATCGGTCTTGCCAGGCATGGTTGAGCCCGATCATGCGTTCGACTGCGTCATCTGCAGACCCACGCCCCAGTCCGGTGTCGCGGCCTTGCATGAGCTTGATGCCCCGAAAAAATCCACCTCTCCGATGACCAGAATTGAACATGAATCAAGTACAGCACATGGATGATGACCGCTTCCTGGGTCAAGTCCGTGAACATATCGACACCCTTGGCAAACAGGCGGATACCGATGCCTTGAGGCTGGAGCATGCCCAGGCGCTATTGAGCGGCTTCTTTGGCTTGATGCCCGAAGTCGACCGTTCCCAGCACGCTCCCGACGAATGGGCGGCTCTGCTGGTCGAGATGTCCGGATTCCTGCTCGAGCGCCCCTCGGGTCGGGCACGGGTGCGCATTTTCAACCCCAGTCGCGAGCAGGCCGGATGGGGCGGCCTGCGGACCACGATCCAGGTGGTCACGGATGACATGCCTTTCCTGGTCGACACGCTCAACATGGCGGTGGCCCGCTCGGGGCATCGGGTGCATATGGTGGCCCACCCGGTCATTACTGCACGCCGCGACAGGAATGGCGTGCTGCAGCAGATCAATGTCGACGGCGATGCCGCCGAGCATGAGTCGATCATGCACCTGGAGATCGACCGGCTGGCTGGCGACGAGGAGTGCCAGTTGCTGCAGGCGGACCTGGAGTCCTCGCTGTCGGATGTGCGTCTGGCGGTGCAGGACTGGCAGCCGATGCGCGGCAAGATGTTGCAGATCGCCGAGGAGCT
>NZ_JAQIBU010000283.1 GCF_027858935.1 Oleiagrimonas sp.
GGCCGCTCCATGCGCCTGTTTCGGGCACCGTATTTCGGCGATGCCGAGCCCACTACCGCCGATGAACTGGTGCCGATCCAGATTGCGCAGAAGATGGGGTACATCGCCGTCGGCCTGCATATTGATCCGGACGACTGGCAGAAACCCCCGTCCGACCTCATCGTGCAGCGGGTGCTGACCCAGCTCGCGCAGACCAACCCGGAACGCGAAGGCCATGTGATCCTGCTGCACGATGGTGGCGGTGACCGATCGCAAACTGTGGCCGCCCTGCCCCGCATCATCGACGCGCTGCGGGCGAAAGGCTACCAATTCGTCACGGTGTCAAGTCTGGCCGGACTGACCCGTGATCAGACCATGCCCCCACTGGCGACAAGCTCGGTTTCGCGCTGGGCCGATCGCACGGTGTTCCTGACCCTGGGATGGATCGGCCACACCATACGCTGGCTGCTGATGTTGGCCATTGCGCTGGGCATCGCCCGACTGGTCCTGCTGGGGCTGCTGGCGCTCATCAACCTGCGTCGGGATCAGCGCCGGTTGAAACCGGTGCCCGGGGAAAATCCGCCACTGGTCTCGGTGTTGATTCCCGCCTACAACGAGGCAAAGGTCATCGTCAGTTCGGTCCGGCGCATCCTCGCAAGCCGCCATTCGAACCTGGAAGTGATCGTGATCGACGATGGTTCGGTTGACGACACTTCGGCCATCGTTACCCGTGCGTATGGCCAGGATCCGCGCGTGCGCCTGCTGACGCTCGTCAACGGCGGCAAGGCACATGCCATCAACGCGGGCCTGGGCGTGGCACGCGGCGAAGTCATCGTGGCACTGGATGCCGACACCCAGTTCGAACCCGATACCTTGCCGCGACTGGTGCGCTGGTTCGTCGACCCCACGGTAGGCGCGGTCGCCGGCAACGCCAAGGTCGGCAACCGAATCAATCTGATCACCTTGTGGCAGGCGCTGGAATACATCACGGCGCAGAACCTGGAGCGGCGAGCACTGGCCGCCCTGGACACCATTACCGTGGTCCCTGGCGCGGTCGGCGCCTGGCGTCACGCTGCGCTGGAACAGCTGGGCGGGTTCCCGGCCGAGACCCTGGCCGAGGACCAGGACCTGACCATTGCCGTGCAGAAGGCGGGGTATCGCGCACTGTTCGATGCCGAAGCCGTGGCCTGGACCGAGGCCCCGGACACCGCGCGTGGACTGGCAAGACAACGCTTCCGCTGGGCCTACGGTACGCTGCAATGCCTGTGGAAACACCGTGATGTCACATTCAGACCACGCTACGGCGCATTGGGCTTGATCGCCCTGCCGCAGGTCTGGCTGTTCCAGATCCTGTTCTCGCTGGTCTCGCCGCTGGTCGACCTGGCGCTGGTCTGGCAACTTCTCGCCACGGGCCTGGACTACCTGCAGCACCTGGGCCAGTTCAACGACCAGAACCTGATGAAGATGCTGGTGTTCTACGCCGCCTTCATGGCCGTGGACCTGGGCGCCACCATGCTGGCCTTCGCCATGGAGAAGAAGGAACAGTGGCGCCTGCTGTGGTGGGTGGTGCTGCAGCGCTTCGGCTACCGCCAGCTGATGTACTACGTGGTGGTGCGCTCGGTGTGGACCGCGCTGCGCGGCCCGTCGGTCGCCTGGGGAAGACAGGAACGCAAGGCCACGGTGAACGCGGGCGACTGACATCTCGCCAGGATCGTCACGACATGCGCGGGCGAGCTCTTGCGGCGTCCACATGGATACCGGAGAGCGCGTCGCATTAAGGTAAGATTCGATGTCAAGAATTGTCCTTATGCTGCATCCCGAGAGTTCCATGCGCCCGATTTCGCTGCTGTTGCTGTTTTTCGTCGCCTGTGTCACATCCTGGAACGCAAATGCACGGGGCACAGATGCCCTGCATGGCCGTCTGGTCGCCCCGGTCGGTCACGTCTTCGTCATCGTGCTCGAGAACGAGCCCTACGGCATCACCTTCGGCCCGCATAGCCCCGCCAGCTACCTCTCGAAAACGTTGAAGGCCAAAGGCGCCCTGCTGCCCGATTACTACTCCATCGGCCATATGAGCCTGGACAACTACATCGCCATGATCAGTGGCCAGGCACCCAATCCGCAGACGCAGGACGATTGCCCCGTCATGACCGGTTTCGTGCGCACGCGGCCCGGCCTGAATGCTGACGGACAGGCCCTCGGCAGCGGCTGCGTGTACCCGACCGATGTACACACCGTGGCCGGCCAGCTCCACGATGCCGGACTGGACTGGCGCGGGTACATGGAGGACATGGGCAACGATCCGGATCGAGAGTCGGCGACCTGCGGCCACGTGCCTATCGGTGCGCGCGACCACACCAACCACGCATCAGCCCACGACCAGTACGCCGACAAGCACGATCCCTTCGTGTATTTCCACGCCATCATTGATCACCGTGCCTACTGCTCGACGCATGTGGTCAACCTGCGCCACCTGCGGGTTGACCTGAAAACGGTCGCCACCACCCCGCAGTTCGCCTACATCACCCCCAACCTCTGCCATGACGGTCACGATGCGCCGTGCGCGAACGGCAAACCCGGTGGTCTGGTTTCCGCCAATGCGTTCCTCAAGACCTGGGTGCCGCGCATTCTGGCCTCGCCTGCCTACCGCAAGAACGGCCTGCTGGTGATCACCTTCGACGAAGGTAGCCAAGCCCACGCCTGCTGCCACGAGAAAGGCCTGCCCGGTGGCAGACCGGCAGGCATATACGGGCCGGGCGGCGGTCGGATCGGTGCCGTACTGCTGTCGCCTTTCATCAAGCCGGGCACGGTCAGCACCCATGCCTACAACCACTACGCCCTGCTGCGCAGCATCGAGGACGCCTTCGATCTGCCCTACCTGGGCTACGCCGGAGCAAAGGGGCTGCGTGCCTTTGGTCCAGACGTGTTTACCGCCCGCAAGCACATCGAGGCAACCCAGCGCAGCGCTCAGCGCCGATAGCCGGACTTGGGGTTGGCAGGGGCGACCCGGACGCCGGAAGCGGCGGGCATGCCCGTGAAGGTCGCGGCTGCGGGTGCATTGCGCCACGCCTGCCAAGGCGCGGGCCGTTGCCGGCCACGCCAGCGGTGCCAGGCTCGTCCATCCCGGCTTGCTGAAGGAGCGTCCTGCTGCAGGGCCAGCCGATGGCCATTGATCAGGACCCAATGCCAGCGTCCCGATGGAACCGGCTTGCGAGAAACGTAGACAAAACGTACTCGGTACCCTTGGCCCTTCGGGTTGGGTATGGAGGTCAGCGCCAGCTCGATGATGAGCTGGCTGGCGATCGCATGACCCTTGTAGTGGGCCGGTTGGGCAATCAGCTGATCCAGGCTGGTCCTGAGCAGACGATCAAGGCGGGGAGCAAGCTGGCGCGCAGGCAACACATCGGTGACCACGCCCGATGCATCGACCCTCACCAGGACCGGCAGGGTACGGTGCATGCCCGTGTTCAGGGATTCGGAAGCGTTGGCACACCAAGCCATGCCAGCCAGCGCGGCCCCCAGCACGAGCATCGAAACGAACTGTTTCATGGCATCTCATTCCTGGTCTGCGCGACGGTCCGGCTCTGCATGGTTGGACGAGGGACTTGGCATGCTTTACGGAAAACCTTCACGCCCAAACGCAACACGGCATTGTGGGTGCGCAACTGCCAAGCTACAGCGTGCCGGTATCAGGCTTCAAGCGCGCGCAGATAGAACCGGTTGCAGCCAAAGTGGCCTGTTTCGCCCATGCGCTCGGGAATCCGAATGAACCCGGACTTCAGATATAAGGCCTGGGCGCCCTCCATGCCGGTCAGGGTCTCGATGTAACAGTGCGAGAACCCCAACGTGCGCGCCGCCTCGAGACAGCGCCGCATCAAAGCGTGACCGGCACCGAGACCGCGCAACTGGGGAAGGAAGTACATCTTGCGCAATTCACAGACCGTGCCGTCCTCGCCGGCCAGCGCGCCGATGCCTGCCCCGCCCATGACGCGGCCTTCACGTTCGACCACGAAGTAGGCAGTACCCGGCTGTGTGTAGGCCGCATGCATGGCGTCCACTTCAGGATCGTGGATGGCGAATCCCTCTCCACCCGCTCCGAACTCGGGCATCACGGTACGAATCACGTGGGCCATGGCTGGATCGTCAACAACAGCAATGGGGCGGATCTGGAAGGCATCGGACGCAGTCATGTGACAGTAGAACTCGGACAGATCAAACCGCCATCATCGCAAAAAACCTGCTCCATATCATGCCGCATCCCGCCTTGTCCGCCACACCTGCGGCTGGAAACGCATATGACCGTATCTCAACCTCGCGCAGCCACCTCGTCCACGTGCCGCAGGAGGTCGGCTGGGTCCTCGTAGACCCGGAACGCACCAGACTGTTGCAGCTCCTGCACGCCATAGCCTCCGGACATCAGGCCCACGCCAAGGGCGCGGGCGCGCTGTGCCGCCAACATGTCCCAGATGCTGTCGCCGATCACCAGCGACTGCATGATGTCCACGCCGAGGCGCTCCGCCGCGACCATGAACAGGTCCGGATCGGGCTTGGCATGACGCACCATGTCGCGCGTGATCACCGGTGTCGCTTCCGGATCGATGCCCAGCGCTGCGAGATTATGCCGTGCCGTTTCCATGCGGCCGCTGGTGGCCACCGCCCAGGGCATGCCGTTATCCGTCAGCCAGGCCAGCAGTTCGCGCGCGCCCGGAAGCGGCCGGATCGAGCTGGCGAAACCACCGTAGGCTTCGGCATGCGCCTTGCGCAGGCGCGCCACGCGTTCCTCGGTGATGTCCAGCCCGGTCTCGCGCAGGAGGATGTCCGTGAACAGTCCGCCGCTCATGCCGATGCGGCGATG
>NZ_JAQIBU010000334.1 GCF_027858935.1 Oleiagrimonas sp.
CCCCTGCCCCTGCAGCCAGAACGGCTGCGGCGGGCCACGCGAAACCCGGCGTGCCGGCTGATGACAACCTCAATGCGACGGTATGGGTACAGAAAGCCGTCGAACATGACCTCGTCTACCGCGAAATCTATCGCAACGCGCAGGAAAAACTGCTGAAAGCCCTGCATGACCCGAAATGGGATGCGCTGCCGCATGGTGAGCGCAGCGGCCCGGTGGCCGGACTCAAGCCGGCGGTCATCCTGGATGTGGACGAGACCGTGCTCGACAACTCTGCCTACGAGGCGCGACTGATCAAGCACAGGCAGAGCTACAACGAGGCCACATGGGCGATGTGGGTGAAACAGGAAAAGGCGCGTGCATTGCCTGGTGCACTGGCCTTCACCCGTTACGCCGCACGTCACGGGATCACGGTGTTCTATCTGACCAACCGCGCCAAGGATCTGGGTCCCGCCACGCTGGACAACCTGCGCAAGTTGGGTTTTCCGATCCAGAACCAGCATGTGTTCATGGGGTTGGGCACCTACGTGAAAGGCTGTGAGCTGATCGGCACGCAAAAGACCTGCCGGCGTGAGCTGATCGGACGCAAATACAGGGTTTTGATGCAATTTGGCGACCAGATCGGCGATTTTCTTACTGTATTGAGCAATACCCCGAAGGGCCGCCGGAGTGCCGTGCAGCCCTACATGTCCTGGTTTGGTGATCGCTGGTTCGTCTTCCCCAATCCCACATATGGCTCATGGGAGCCGGCCTTGTTCGGCAATGACTGGAGCCAGCCCGCCACGCTGCGCAGGAAAGCGAAGATCGATTCACTGCGCACAAATTAATTGTTTAAATACAAAATCATGTGCACATTAAATTAAAGTGTTGCATGAAGTTTTCCGGCTACGTATCCTCAACCGCGCCGACGCGCATGGCCTCACCTGCCGTACGCCCGGCCATTTCCCTGCCGGCTTGTTTCCGGATCGCCCCGTGCCTGCAATGGCGCGGGGCTTTTTCATGAGCCATGCCACAGCGACAATCGGCACGTGCCGAAACACACTTGTCTGACGCGTGCCCGGCCTCTACGCTGGCCTACCGATCCGTACTGGAGTTGACCACATGCAACCGATCCGTTCCCGTTGGCTGCTGCTGGCCGCTGCGTTCGCCCTGCTGCCAGCCTGCGGCAAGCAGTCCTCCGAACAGTCCGGCAACGGCAGCAAGACACCGGCCAAAGCGGTGCTCACCACCGTGCAGTTGCTCAAGTCCGGCCAGATGGACGATCTGCTCCAGCATGTACTTCCTCCCGATGCCTACCAACAGGTTCGGACCAGGTGGAATGCGCACCACACCGACCTGAACCAGGCCAGCGAGGCCCAACGCAAGCGCTTTGCCGCGACCATGCAGCGGTTCACCGAACCGGGTGCTGAAAAGAAACTGTGGGCGCAAGTGCAGCCGAAACTGGATCAGTTCGACAAGAAATACAAACAGCAGCTCCCCGTCACCATCGGCGTGGTGCAGCTGATGCTGGGAAGCGAGATCAACAAGTCCGATCAGCTCACCGCGGACCAGAAGAAACAGGCCGGCGATCTGGTGTCTGCGCTGGGCCAATGGGCGCAGCAGGCAGACTGGGGCAATCCGGACAAGGTCAAGCACGCGATCGCCGTGATCACTGGCAGTGCCCGCAAGCTCGACATCAAGACGCTGCAGCAGGTCAATGCCCTCACCTACAAGCAGGCGATGCAGAAATACGGCGTGGTCTGGAACGGATTCAAGCAGTTGCTGGACATCTGGGGGTTGTCGATCGACAAGACCCTGGATTCCGTCACCGCGAAAACCATCGTAAGCGACCAGTACAAGGCAACCGTGCAGGTGCACTACGTCCTGCTGGGCAAGCCACAGACGCTGGATGTGCAAATGGTCAAGCTCGACAATCGTTGGTACGCCAAGGACCTGATGGATCGCTGGTACAAGTACAAGACCGATGCTGCCGAGGCGGCAAGCGCCGCTGCATCAGCCAGCGCCGCCGCCCCAGCCAGTGCGGCCTCACCCGCCATCAGCGGTAGCGCCCACTGAGTGCCTGGACACAGGCCCCACGCCGGACACGGGGCCTGTTGGACCGCCAATCCAAAGTAGACTATGGGCATGAACAACCCTGACGACATGACCGGGCAGGATGCGGTTCGTTCGCGCGCGCCATGGCGCTTGAACCTGTTGGCGCGACTGCTGGAACCATGGGTGCGGATCAAGCGTGATCCGTCCGAGCCCTCGGCACTGGTCGCGCCGGATGTACCGGTCTGTTACGTGATCGAGCGACACGGACTTTCCGATGCGATGATCCTGGATCGTGCATGTCACGAAGCGGGGTTGCCCGACCCCAACCAGGCCATCACCGACCTGCCGCTGCGTCGCCACCGCGCGATGTTCGCGCTGAGCCGCCGTTATGGCTGGATCTTCGGCCGCCGCCGGCGCGTGGCGCATGCGCCGCTGCTGCAATTGCTCGAGGCTTTGCGCCAGGCACCCGACGCCGATGTGCAGTTGGTGCCTGTATCCATCTATGTGGGACGCGCACCCTCGCGTGACAGCGGCTGGTTCCGGGTGCTGTTCTCGGAAAACTGGGTCGTGGTCGGCCGTTTCCGGCGCCTGCTTGCGATCATGCTGAACGGGCGCGACACGGTGGTCCATTTTGCCCCGCCGATCAGCCTGCGCCAGGCCCTCGTCGATGCCCGCCAGGGGGAACCCGGCGAGGCTGATCCCGCACGTCTTTCGCGCAAGCTGGGGCGCGTATTGCGCATGCACTTCAACCGCATCCGCGCCGCCGTGATCGGTCCGGACCTGTCGCACAGGCGCACGGTACTGGACAGCGTGCTGCAGGCCGAGCCGGTACGTTCGGCCATCACCGCAACAGCCGCGCGCGACAAGATCTCGATAAGGCGTGCCGAACGCCGTGCCTACGGTTTCGCGCGCGAAATCGCCGCCGATTACTCGCACCCCGTGGTGCGCTCGGTCGCCAACCTGCTTTCGTGGTTCTGGAACAAGCTCTACGACGGCATTTCCATGCATCATTTCGACGAGGCCCGTGCCGCCGCGCCGGGATACGAGGTGGTGTATGTACCCACGCACCGCAGTCATGCCGACTACCTGCTGATGTCGTATCAGCTGCATGTGTCCGGCGTGGTGATACCCCACATAGCCGCCGGTGTGAACTTGAACCTTCCGGTCGTGGGCAGCATCCTGCGTCGCGGCGGCGCGTTCTTCATGCGGCGCAGCTTCCGTGGCAATGCGCTGTATTCGACGATCTTCAAGGAATACCTGTCGCAGCTGGTGGATCGTGGCGTGCCCATCGAATACTTCATCGAGGGCGGTCGCTCGCGCACCGGACGACTGCTGGCGCCACGTGCGGGCATGCTGTCGATGACCATACGTGCGTTTCTGCGCGCACCGCGTCGGCCCGTCCTGTTCCAGCCGGTCTACATCGGATACGAGCGTTTGATGGAAGGCGGGTCCTACATCGGCGAACTCTCGGGCAAGCCGAAGGCGAAGGAGTCCTGGTGGAACCTCTTGCGCGGCGCCCGTCAGGTATTGCGCGAGCACTATGGCCACGTCGCACTGAACTTTGGCGAGCCGATCGAATTGAGCCCGTTGCTCGACGCAGCCAGTCCCGACTGGCGTGAACGCCCGATCGATCCCGATGCCAAGCCGGAATGGATGAATGCCGTCGTCGACCAGCTGGCCGAACAGATCCAGATCAACGTCAACGCCAGTGCGGATGTCAATCCGATCAACCTGCTGGCCCTCGCGCTGCTGTCCACGCCCAAGCACGCCATGGCCGAGTCGGACCTGCTGGCGCAACTGGAATTGAGTCTGGCGCTGCTTACCGAGCTTCCCTATGCCAAACGCATCACGGTGACCACCTCGACGCCGGCAGAAATCATTGCCTACGGCGAGAACATGGACTGGATCCAGCGCGTCAAGCATCCGTTGGGCGATGTGCTGACGGTGGACGACGAAAAGGCGGTGTTGCTGAGTTATTTCCGCAACAACGTGCTGCATCTGGTGGTCTGTGCCGCCTGGGTGGCCACCTGCTTCATCAACAACAAACGCATGACGCGCGCCTCATTGCTGCGTCTGGGCCAGGTGATCCATCCGTTTATCAAGAATGAACTGTTTCTGCGCTGGGACATGGACGGATTCCGGGAACAATTGTCATCGACCATCGACTTCTTTCTCACGCGTGGCCTGCTCGAGGCGCGCGGCAGTGGCCGCCTGCTTCAGCGCGGGCAGGGTGGGGACGACAGCGTGTTCCAGCTGGGCGTTTTTGCCAACTGCCTGATGCAGGCGTTTGAACGCTACTACATCGCGATTGCCGCGCTGGTGAAAAATGGACCGCATGCATTGACTCCCGCAGAGTTGGAGAAGGCCTGTACGCTGACGGCGCAGCGACTGGGCCTGCTGCAGGAGTTGACCGCGCCCGAGTTTTTCGACAAGTCGCTGTTTCGTGGATTCATCCAGCAGCTGCGCGAGCGCAAGATGCTGTGGACGGACGAGCACGGCAAGCTTGATTTCGATCCGGCCCTGGCCGATGTGGTCCGCGACGGGCGTGTGGTGCTCAACCGGGATGTGCGTCACTCGATCCTCAAGATCACGTCCGGCACCGACGGCGAGCCCGTCGCAGAGACGCCGGAAACCTGATCAGATCAGCGCTTTTCGGTGCAGCAACGATAGTCCATGATCAGACCGATATTGTCGGGGGACAGGTCAGGAAAATCATTCGTGACACAACGCGGCGGCACGCGTGGGGGCGGCCGGCTGGCAACCAGCGGCGGCCTGCCGGCCTGCCCCATGTAGGCGCCCTCGCCGAGGTCAAGGGAGATCCACTGGCGGACATTGTCCGGGTCCAGCACGTCGATTTCATGATGAAGTCCGGCACGATCCACAAGTGTGACGAGCAAACCGTGATCGCGATTTCGGCGCTGCCCCCGGTAGCGTTTGATTCTGCTCATGCCGCGCATCGTGTAGCATGCGCGGCATGAACGATCAGTCCACCAAGACCACCCATTTCGGCTTTCGTGACGTTCCCGTCGGGGAAAAGCAGAAGCTGGTCGGCCAGGTCTTCACCTCGGTCGCGCGCAATTACGACCTGATGAACGACCTGATGTCGTTCGGTATTCACCGCTTGTGGAAGCGCCACTTCATCACCATCAGTGGCGTGCGCAAGGGCGACCGCGTGCTTGATCTGGCCGGCGGCACCGGCGATATCGCCGCATTGCTCAAACCCGTCATCGGGCCCGAGGGCGAAGTGGTGGTGGGCGACATCAACGCGGCCATGCTGGGTGTGGGCCGCGACCGGCTTACCGACCGTGGGCTGGTCAAGGGGCTGCGCTGGGTGCAGATGAACGCTGAGGCGCTGCCGTTCCCGGATGCCAGCTTCGACGCGGTGACCATCGCTTTCGGCCTGCGCAACGTGACCGACAAGGACAAGGCCCTGGCCGAGATGTGCCGAGTGCTCAAGCCTGGCGGCCGACTTCTGGTGCTGGAGTTCTCCAGGGTGCGCAACGCGACCTTCGGCAAGCTCTACGATTTCCACTCCTTCAAGGTGCTTCCGCGACTGGGTCGCCTGTTTGCACACGATGCAGACAGCTACCAGTACCTGGCCGAGTCGATCCGCAAGCACCCCGACCAGGACACCCTCAAGAGCATGCTCGAGACGGCAGGTTTCGGTCATGTCGAGGTACGCAACCTGACCGGTGGCATCGTCGCCATTCACCGCGGTTACAAGCTGTAGCCGGCAAAGGTCGGGTATGCCCTGACCTTCGCCACACGCAGTCGCCCCGGAACCGATGGGATACTTGTCGGCCAGAGGAATTTCTGTACCCGAAACGCAATCCAGGCCGCAAAGGTCCACGAGCCCAATTCCATGATTTCATCCAGCACTGCCGACCGTCCCCTGTGGAAACGCCTTCTGCTGCGCAGGTTGAAAATGCTTTTGGTGCTGGTCGGGCTGGTGGTGGTGTTCGGGGGTGGAACCTATCTGTTTGCACCACAGTGGCTGATGCAGCTCAACACCTGGCGGCAGGCAGAGCGCGCCGGGCTCGATAGCCATCATCTCAAGGTTGGCGACACCGACTGGACCTATTACGAGGGCGGTTCGGGACCGACCATGCTGCTGCTGCACGGCTATGGAGTTGGACGGTCAGACTGGCTGAAGGTTGCGCCTTTCCTGACCGACCACTTCCACGTGATCATCCCGGACCTCCCAGGCTGGGGCGATTCCACGCGCAACCCCGCTGACAACTATGACATCAGCCATCAGGCCAAGCGCCTGTATGGGTTCGTGCACACACTTGAGCTGAAACCGTTCGTGCTGGTCGGGCACTCAATGGGCGGAGCCATCGCCGGCACCTACGCCAGCGAGCATCCCGACAGCGTGTCGGGCCTGGTGTTGATGGACAGTTTCGGGCTGAAATTCGTGAAGAACGACTTCGCGCGCGAGGCGCTGTCGGGGAACAATCCATTGACATTCCACGACCGGGCAGGTCTGGAGCGCGTGCTGCGACTGGTCTACGGGCAACCGCCGAAGATCCCCGGGCGTTTCATGGATGTCATCGTTGCGCGGGAACGGCACAACGCAAGCTTCCTGGACAAGGTCTACAAGGAACTGCTCAAGCCTTCGCAGTACACCATTCTCGACAATCGCCTCGACAAGCTCAGCATGCCGGTCCTGGGGATTTGGTGCCGCGACGACAAGGTCATCGATATCTCGGCGTTGAATACCCTGCGCGATGGCCTCACCCACGCACCGAGCATCAGCGCCAGCGTGCTCAACAAGTGCGGCCATGTGCCGGAACAGGAGAAGCCCGAGGAAACGGCGCGCATCCTGTCCGGATTCGCCATCGCCCACTGAGTGGGCCGCACGCACGGGAGCATAGTGCCCCCGTGCCATCGTCACGCGCTTCCGATCAGGTCATCGATCACGCGCTGGGCCAGCACGTCGGGTGGCGTTTCGCCCGCATGCAGGTGCACTTCCGGATGCTCCGGCGTTTCATACGGCGAATCGATGCCGGTGAAGTTGTGCAGTTCGCCGGCACGGGCCTTGGCATACAGACCCTTGGGGTCCCGTTGCTCGCAGATGGCCAGCGGCGTGTCGACGAAGACTTCGTGGAAGTGGCCTTGCGGGAACAGCTCGCGCGCCATCCGCCGTTCGTCACGGAACGGGCTGATGAAGCTGACCAGTACGATCAGGCCGGCATCGGTCATCAGTTTGGCCACTTCGGCCACGCGACGGATGTTCTCGACGCGATCCTCGTCGGTGAAGCCCAGGTCGCGGTTGAGGCCATGGCGCACGTTGTCGCCATCCAGCATGGTGGTGTGATACCCCATCGCGTGCAGGCGCTTCTCGACCAGGTTGGCCACCGTCGACTTGCCCGAGCCGGACAGGCCGGTGAACCACAGGCAGGCCGGATCCTGGCCCTTGATACGCGCGCGAGCGCTGCGGTCCACCTCGGTGTGCTGCCAGTGGATGTTGTCGGCGCGGCGCAGGGCAAAGTCCAGCGCGCCGGCCGCCACGGTGGCGTTCGTCTGGCGGTCAATCAGGATGAAGCCGCCCAGCTCGGGGCAGTCGGTGTAGACCTCGAAGGCGATGGCGTGATCGAGACTGATGTTTGCCACGCCGACCTCGTTGAGCTCCAGCCGCTTGGCCGCCAGCTCATCCTGCGTATTGACGTCGATCTTGTGCTTGATCTCGGTCACCTGCGCACTGACCGTACGCGTGCCGATCTTCAGCCAATACGGGCGGCCCGGCAGCAGCGCCTTGTCGTCCATCCACAAAAGGTGTGCGGCAAACTGGTCGGCGACCTGCGGCGGCGAGGCGGTTGCGGCGATGATGTCGCCGCGGCTGATATCGCGCTCGTCGTCCAGTGTCACCGTGATGGCGTCGCCGCTGCGCGCCACATCCAGGTCACCATCGGCGGTGACGATGCGCGCGATGCGCGAGCGCGTGCCACCGGGCAGCGCCACCACTTCGTCGCCGGTGCGAATGCTGCCCGCGGCCACCTTGCCGGCGTACCCGCGAAAATTCTGGTCCGGGCGACACACCCACTGCACCGGCATGCGAAAGCCCAGTGCGTTTTCGGCGCGTTCGATCTGGACCGACTCCAGGTGCTCGAGAAGGCTCGGGCCCGAGTACCAGGCCATCGCCTTTGAGTGGCTGCTGACGTTCTCTCCGGTCAGCGCCGATACCGGTATCGCTGTGACATGGTCGATGCCCAGCTGGTCGGCCAGCTTGCGGTAATCCGCCAGAATCCCGCTGAACACGTCTTCGTCGTAGTCGACCAGATCCATCTTGTTCACCGCCAGCAGTACGTGGCGGATGCCCAGCAGGGCGCAGATGTAGCTGTGCCGACGGGTCTGCGTGAGCAGGCCCCTGCGTGCGTCGATCAGCACCACCGCCAGTTCGGCCGTGGAAGCGCCGGTCGCCATGTTGCGGGTGTACTGCTCATGGCCCGGGCAGTCGGCGACGATGAACTTGCGCTGGTCAGTGTCGAAAAAGCGGTAGGCCACGTCGATGGTGATGCCCTGCTCACGTTCGGCGGCCAGGCCATCGACCAGCAGGGCGAAGTCCAGCTCACCGTTCTGCGTGCCGTGGCGCTGACTGTCGCCTTCCAGCGTCGCCAGCTGGTCGTCGAAGAGCAATTTGGTGTCATACAGCAGGCGACCCAGCAGGGTGCTCTTGCCGTCATCCACGCTGCCGCAGGTGATCAGGCGCAGTAGCCCCTTGGACTCGTGCTGGGCAAGGTAGTCATCAATGGCGGCAGTGGCGGTATCGGTAGCCATCAGAAATAGCCCTCCTGCTTCTTCTGCTCCATGGACGCGCCGGCGTCCCTGTCAATCACGCGACCCTGGCGCTCGGAGGTGGTCGCCACCAGCATTTCGGAGATCACCTTGGGCAACGTGTCGGCGTCGGACTCGATGGCGCCGGTCAGTGGGTAGCAGCCCAGCGTTCGGAAGCGCACCGAGCGCATCTGTGGCTGCTCACCGTCCTCCAGCGGCATGCGATCGTCATCGACCATGATCAGCGTGCCGTCGCGTTCGACCACCGGACGTTTGGCGGCCAGGTACAGCGAAGGCACCGGTATCTTCTCGCGGTAGATGTAGAGCCAGATGTCCAACTCGGTCCAATTGGAAAGTGGGAACGCGCGCACGCTCTCGCCTTTCCTGATGCGCGCGTTGTAAAGGCTCCACAGCTCCGGGCGCTGGTTCTTCGGATCCCAGCGATGCTGCGCGTTGCGGAACGAGAACACGCGCTCCTTGGCGCGCGATTTTTCCTCGTCGCGCCGCGCGCCGCCGATCGCGGCGTCGAAGCGGTACTTGTCCAGCGCCATCTTCAGCGACTGGGTCTTCATGATGTCGGTGTGCACTGCCGAGCCGTGCGTGAACGGCCCCACGCCCTGGGCCACGCCTTCCTGGTTGATGTGCACGATCAGCTTGCAGCCGGTTTCCTTCGCGCGGCGGTCGCGGAAGGTAGTCATTTCCTTGAACTTCCACGTGGTGTCCACGTGCATCAGTGGGATGGGTGGCGGCGCCGGATAAAAGGCTTTCTGCAGCAGGTGCAGCAACACCGAGGAGTCTTTGCCGACCGAATACAGCATCACCGGGTTGGCGAATTCGGCGGCCACCTCACGCATGATGTGAATGCTTTCCGCCTCCAGGCGGTCCAGGTGAGAGGACCGGGCGTCGGTGTCGATGTAGGTCATTGTGGCTTCCCTGAACAATCGGGCCAGTCTAGCGGCAGTTTTGTGGAGGCGAAACTGCATGCCGGCAATTCGCCCGCGGTCACGGCCTGGTGCCTGATCGTGAAAGAGCGCTGCCCGGAACGGATCAGTTGGCGATGTCGGCCACAAGCCGTTCGATATCGAGTTTCAGTGTCGTACCGTTCTCGCGCAGCCAGTCTCGCTGGATTTTCCAGTGCGGCTCGAGGAGATCGACCTGACGCCAGAAACGCGCGGAATGATCACGGACCTTCAGGTGGCAAAGCTCGTGCGCCAGCACGTAGCGAAGCGCGGCGGGAGGAGCCAGTGCCAGGGACAGGTCGAGGTTGATACGGTCGCGGGTGTCCAGGCTGCCCCACTGGCTTTGCATCGGTCGAATGCGAAGCGCGGTTGGTGCCAGGCCGAGCATGGGCACGAAGCGCGCCATCCAGCGTGCCACGTCGCGTCGCATGCGCTCTTCGAGAAAGCCGGCCAACAGTCCGCGGGCCACCGGCAGGAAACGCGGCTGCAGGCGCGGCAGGACCAGGGTCAGGGTGTCGTCCTGGAATTGCGCGCGCGGATACGGTCCCTCGCCCCAGTCCAGGATCACCTCCTCGCCGCGCAGGGGCATCCGGGTGGCGCGACCCACGCAAAGCCGAGGGTGATCCTTGCGTGTCTGTCGCTGCGTACCGAGCTCGCGCTCGAGCCAGTCCGCGTGCTGGCACAGGAAGGCCGAGATCTGAGCCGGATGGGTGCCGCGCGGATAACTTACCCGCGCGCCCCGGGGGGTCACGGTAAGGCGCAACCGCTTGGCACGCGGATGCACGCCGCACAGCACCCGGATACGGGCGCCACTCGTGGTGGACAGTTCCAGCCAGTTGTTGGTGACGCGTTCGCGAACCATCGTTTAACTGCTTCCGTCAGGCACCTTCGGGGCGGGGAAGGCCAAACCAAGCATCCAGTTTTTCCAGCAGGCGCTGCAGCTCCAGGGTCATCAGGGCAAAGCGGGCATCCATTTCCTCGGCGGCCGAATCGGCCTGGGCGTGATCGAGTTCGTCGGTGATCACGTCGAAGAATTTCAGCTTGCGCACCACCAGGTCCTCGCCCAGCACGAAACCGATGCGCTGGTCGAATTCCAGGCCCAGCTGGAACACTTGCTTGCCACCGCGAAGATGCTCCCTGATCTCATCCGATTCAAGTTCCTGGTGACGGCAGCGCACCACCGCGCCGCCAGCGTTTGCCGGGTCACGCAGTTCACATTCGTCGGACAGGCTGAGTCCGGCCGGCAGGTCGCCGCTGGTGAGCCAGTCGGTCATGATCTGGCGCGGTGAACGTTCCGGCGCCAACGGCACGGCCGGAAAACTTCCCAGTGCCTCGCGCAGGGAGGTCAGCGACTGTTCGGCGGCCTTGCGGCTGGCGGTGTCGAAGATCGCCCAGCCCTGGTCGCGGTCCAGCCAAACCTGCTGGCGCGAGGGGCGCGAGAAGGCACGCGGCAGCAGCTGATCCAGGGTTTCCTGCTTCAGTCGCTTGCGCTCGCGGCCGCCCACACGGCGACCCTCGGCTTCGGCCAGCTTGCGCACTTTGCGCGACAGCTCCTCGTTGACCACCGAGGCGGGCAGCAGTTTGTCCTCGCTGCCCACGGTAGCCAGCAGACTGCGACCCACGCTGTGCGTGAGCGCTTCGGCATCAGGCCCCAGCGGCGGTACGAAACCATGGGTGGACATCTCCATCGCGCCGCAGGGGCGCAGGCGATGTCCGTCGAGGGCGGATTCCAGTGCATCGAGGTCGGCGGCGACCTTTTCGGAGAAACGGAACAGGGTCAGATTGCGAAAAAACATGCGAAGCCTTGGGCGGTGGACGAACGCGGCATGGATGGGCCGTCAGAGTTGCTCATGATACCCGTTCACCTGTCGCCGGACGTGAATATGAGGTTCGCGATTCAAGCCCGTTCGGCACGCAGTCCAGCGAAGTCGAACAGCGCGGGGTCGGCCAGGTGGGAAGGGCTGACGTTACCCAATGCGCGCATGATATTTCCGGTACGACCGGGCTGTTCGCGTTCCCAGGCGTCCAGCATGACCTGTACCGCTTGCCGTTGCAGGTTCGGCTGACTGCCGCACAGGGTGCAGGGAATGATCGGAAAATCCCGCGTTCGGGCGTATGCAGCAATGTCGCTTTCACGGCAGTAGGCCAGCGGACGGATGACCACGTGGCGGCCGTCGTCCGAGCGCAGCTTGGGCGGCATGGTCCTGAGACTGGCCTGGTAGAACAGGTTCAGGAACAGTGTCGCGACGATGTCGTCTGCGTGGTGACCCAGCGCGATCTTGTCGATGCCGTTTTCAGCGGCCCAGGCGTACAGCGCGCCGCGGCGCAGACGCGAGCACAGTCCGCAGCTGGTCTTGCCCTCGGGGATCACCCGCTTGACCACGCTGAAGGTATCCTGTTCCAGCACGTGCAACGGTATATCGCGCTGGCGCAGGTAGTTCGGCAGCACATGGGCGGGAAAGCCGGGCTGTTTCTGGTCCAGATTCACCGCCACCAGCTCAAAGCGTATCGGCGCGCGTGCCTTGAGCTGCAACAGCATGTCCAGAAGGGTGTAGGAGTCCTTGCCGCCGGAAAGGCAGATCATGACCCGGTCGCCGTCCTCGATCATGTTGAAGTCGGCGATGGCCCTGCCGGTCTGGCGGCGCAGCTTCTTTTCCAGCGGTTCGCCAGCGGGGCTGGTGCGGCCGATGGATGCGGTGGGGATGACATGTTCCTGAGCATTCATGACGATGCATTGTAGCGGCCCGACGGCGCTACACTTGAGCTTTCCGCCATGGAACATCTGTCGTGCAATCGCATGATCCGGTAGAAATTGCCCGTCATCTGGACTCCCTGCGTGTGGAACACCGGGATCTGGACGATGCCATCGCGCGCCTGGTCGAGGATCCGGCCTGCGATCAGCTGCGCCTGGGCCGCCTGAAAAAACGCAAGCTGCAACTCAAGGATGCCATCACGCGGTTGGAGAGCCGCATGATTCCGGACCTGGATGCCTGAGCACGGGGTTCAAACGCCCCCCGCCTTTACCGGATACGTTTTTGCGGTTCCTGTCGGCGCGGCCTGATTGATGGCCGAGCTGGCTGCGGTCGCTGCGCTGGCGGGCTGGCTGCTGCCGCACTGGTACGCGCCCCAGGTTTGTTCGCCATTACTGGGTTCGCCCAGCGGTTTGACGGTGTCGGCACCCATGGTGGCGGCCTCGTTGCGGGCCATCACTTCCAGTTCGTCACGTACCTTGATGTCGTTGCGGTCGATCGGCCCGACGCGGTTCATCACGGACACGGTGATCTTGCCCAGTTGCTTGCATTGCGAGACATCGCGAATCCAGGCCGTGCGGACCTTGCGGCCGGCATCGTTGAGCTTGATGCCCCAGGTGCAGCCGGCCATCAGCAGCGCCAGCGTGGTCAGGCACAGTAGCGAAATCTTGCGCATGGGATATCTCCGGACGAGAA
>NZ_JAQIBU010000071.1 GCF_027858935.1 Oleiagrimonas sp.
CGTCGGGCAGCGGCAGCATGTATTCGCCCTGCAGCCAGTTCTTTCCGGTGTTGCGGAAGCGCTGGTGCACCACCACGTCGGCGATCAGACCGTCGACGCGGTAGTGGACATCGGTGTCCAGGCTGGCCGCGACATGACGCACGCCGTTGGCGTCGATCATGCGGAGTTCGCCGCTGCCGGGCGGCTGCGCACGCACGGTTGCGGTACACAGCAACAGGACCAGCGCCGCGACCGGCCACCACCACGTATGCCTGCACCGCGCTTCATGACGATCGTCGAACATGGTCGTTCTCCCCGGGGTTGACGAGGTTCCATTGCAGTGGCCATGGCGGTTGTGCCTGCGTCCGGCTGACGGCAAATCGCGGGCGGCATGTGGCGCGTTGCAGGCAGTGGCCCCGGCCCTGCCAAAAAAACCCCCTCGCGAGGAGGGGGCAACAGGAACCACCACGGAGGGGCGGGTGGTCGGGCATCCTCAGAGCGGCAGCCAGTCCGGGTCCGGATCGGTCGGTACCGCGGGTGGCGGGGTTCTCTCCGCGGCAGCCTGGCCCGAGCCTTCCACGGCAACCGGCAGGAAGTCTTCGCATGTATCGAGCAGGTTCATGGTCATGTCTCCATTCATCCGTGCAGGCCGACAAGCAGGCCCAGCAGCAGGGCGCCCACGGCCAGCATCACGCGCAATGGCTCGAAGTTGCGTTGCAGATCGGTATCGGTGGTGGGTGCGTTCATGTACTGCTCCGGTCGTTTTCCCTGGGTACCATGAAAGGCGTGCGCCGGGCGTGCGCGCAGCCCGGTCCGGGGCGGTGCGCTGACCAGATGTGGCGAAACGCGGGCAGATGCCTTTGGCGTCTTGTGCCGGTGCGCGCGGCGTTGCAGTCTGCAAGTCAACGTCAAGGACCCGAGGGAGCCCGCCATGGGACGCAGCATCGCCATCGTCGAGGACGAACCGTCCATCCGCGCCAACTACGTCGAGGCGCTGACCCGATTCGGCTACGAAGTGCGTGGCTACGCCTCGCGCAAGGCCGCATCGGATGGCTTTGCCTCGCGCCTGCCGGAACTGGTGATCATCGACATCGGCCTGGGCGACGAGCCGGAGGGCGGTTTCGACCTGTGCCGCGAGCTGCGTGCAAAGGCCGCCACACTTCCGATCATCTTCCTGACGGCGCGCGATTCGGACTTCGACGTGATCTCGGGCCTGCGCCTGGGCGCGGATGACTACCTGTCCAAGGACACCAGCTTGCACCACCTGGCCGCGCGCATCGGCGCGCTGTTCCGGCGCATCGAGGCGCTCAAGCAGCCCGCAAACAGCGAGACGGTGATCGAGCACGGCCCGTTGAAGCTCGAATCCGAGCGCATGCGCATCACCTGGAACGGCGCCGAGGTGCCGCTGACGGTGACCGAGTTTTGGATGGTGCACACGCTGGTGCGCTTTCCCGGTCACGTGAAGAACCGCGACCAGCTCATGCGCGAGGCCGAACTGGTGGTCGACGACGCCACCATCACCTCGCACATCAAGCGCATCCGCAAGAAGTTCATCGCCGTGGCTGCGGATTTTGACGCCATCGAGACCATGCATGGCGCGGGGTATCGCTGGCGCTCGTGAGCTCCAGGGCTGTCGTACGGATGACTTTGTAACCTGCCACAATATCCGCAATCCGGTACAGGATAGACCGATGACAAAGCGCTCCAGTGAAAACGTGGTCGACATCGCCCAATTGCGGCGCTCGTGCGGCGCTTGCGCATTGTCCCAGTTGTGCCTGCCTGCCACCCTGGTGCATGACGACATGCTGCGCCTGGACAAGGTTGTCAGCACGCAGCGGCCGATCGAGGCCGGTCATGAGCTGTATACCGACGGTGCGGTGTTCCACAACTTGTATGTGGTCCGTTCCGGATCCCTGAAAACGGTAAGCAACAGCGCCAACGGTACCGAGCAGGTCCTTGGCTTTCATCTCGCCGGCGACGTGGTCGGTCTGGACGCGGTGGCGAATGATCGCCACCAGTGCACGGCTATCGCGCTCGAACGCACCACGCTGTGCGAGGTTCCATTCAATGCCATCAATACCATCGCCGTGCAGATTCCCGGACTGCAGCAACAATTGTATCGACTGATCAGCCGTGAATTCGTGCGCGACCAGCAGCACCTGTCCACCATGGGGCGCAAGCAGGCGCATGAGCGCCTGGCCATATTCCTGAAAAGCCTGTCCGACCGCAGGCGCGCGCTCAAGCTCGATCCCATGCTGCTGGACCTGAGCATGTCGCGGGACGATATTGCCAATTACCTGGGCATGGTGTTCGAGACCGTCAGTCGCCTGTTCGGTCGCTTCAGGGATGATGGCCTGCTCGAAGTGAATCGGCGCAGCGTGCGCATCCTCGACTACGATGCATTGAGCCTCATCGCCGCCGGGTCGCAGGACGAGCAGACCGCGTCACAAAAAAAGGCGCGGTGAACGACGTTCAGGCAAGAATACGCAAACGGCCATTTTCCGGCCTTTGTCCCGCCTCCTGTTGCGGTCATGATGCGCATCCTCGAATCCACATTCCGTCATGACACTGCGCCGCAAACTACTGCTTGTTGCCTTGTGCACCCTTGTCCTGCCGCTGGTGGGTCTTTTGTACGTGCGCAAGATGGAATCGCTTTTGCGCAAGGGGCAGGCCCAGGCCATGGTGGCTTCAGCGCATGCGCTGGTGCGTTCGTTGCTGGTGGTGGGCGCGCCGCTGCCCACCTCCGGCGGCTGGTTCGTGCAGCATATCGATACTCCGATCACGGTCGACGGCTATGCCGATGACTGGGGTCCGCTGACACCCTGGGCACAGTCTGTCGACGATCGTGGCAGCCTCATGCTCGCGCGCAATGCGAGCGGGCTTTACCTGTTCATCAAGATCCGTGACACCACGCGTACCCGCAGCGACGCCGATGCCCCGGGTGCAATGCGCGCCGATCATGTCCTGCTAACCCTTGCACGAGACGGTGAACGTCAGCGTTATCTGGTGGCCAGTGCCGCGCCGGGTACCTTCGTCGCCCCGGCGCTGGACACAGGCGTGAGTGACTTGCCCGCGCAACTGAAGGGCACGTGGCAGGACGACGGCAGTGGCTACCGTATAGAGATGCACCTTCCCCATGCGCTTGGCCTCACCGGCCTGGGCGTCGGCGTACACGATGCCGATCCGACGGTTGCCGATGTGCCCGGCACAGTGCGCCCATTGCTGAGCTATTCGCCGTTTCTGGCTTCCGAGCTGGCGCAGCTGGCACCGGCCGGGGTGCAGGCACGACTGCTCGGTCCGAAGGCCTGGCTGCTGGCGCGCGCCGGAACCTTGCGAACCTCGGGACAGGACCGCCATCGCCCCGGCTGGCTGGCCTACACCATCTACCGCCTGCTGATCGCCGCGCCGTTCGATACCGCCGAGCCATGGACGCAGGATGCGCCACGACTGGATACACCGCAGGTGCGCAAGGCCCTGGCAGGTCAGGATGCCGTCACCTGGACCCTGGGTCAGCAGCGGGGCAGCGTGCTGCTCAGCGTGGCGGTTCCTGTCATCGATGCCAAGGGCGTACTGCGTGGTGTGCTGGTGCTGGACCAGTCCAGCCTGGCCGTACCGCTGCTGGCCAATCGCGCGCTGTTCGCGTTGCTGCTGTCCAGTCTGGGCGTTTTGCTGCTGGCCGGGCTGGTCCTTTTCGGCTTTGCCACACGGCTGAGCATGCGCCTGGGTCGCCTGCGTGATGCCGCCGAGCAGGCACAGGCCCACGAGGGGCGTTATCCGGGGCAGTTTCCGTTGCACGGCGACAGCGACGAACTTGGTGACCTTGCGCGCAGTTTTGCGCGCCTGACCCAGGCCGTGGGGGGCTATACCGAGTACCTGCGCGCCCTGGCTTCCAGACTCTCGCATGAACTCAATACCCCGCTGGCCATCGTCAAGTCATCATTGGACAATCTCGATCACGCCGGACTTCCCGAGTCGGCCCTGCCCTATCTGCAGCGCGCTCGTGACGGCGTCGCCCGCATGGGCATGCTGGTCCGCGCGATGAGCGAGGCCAGTCGCATGGAGCGCGCCATTGCCGCTGCCGAAGCCGAGGACTTCGACCTGGTCGAGGTGATGCGCGGTTGTGCCGAAGGCTACCGCACATTGGCAGGACCGCGGCGCATCAAGTTGCAGTTGCCGATGCAGCCGGTTCCCCTCCACGGTGCTCCGGAGCTGGTTGCGCAGGCGCTGGACAAGCTGTTCGCCAACGCGTTGTCATTTACTCCCGAGGACGGCTGGATCCGACTCGGATTGCACCTTGAAGGCGACGATGCGGTACTCGAGGTGGCCAATCGTGGACCGCTGCTGACGGGGGCCATGCAGGACCGGCTTTTCGATTCGCTGGTCAGCCTGCGCGAGGACAGCGGCCATGCGGACGCTCCGCACCTGGGGCTGGGATTGTATGTGGTGCGCCTGATCGCCGAACGCCATCAGGGCCGCGCCAGCGCGCGCAACCTGCGCGATGGCGAGGGCGTGGCCTTCACCTTGCACCTGCGCGGCATGCCGCGCGAACGACTGTCTTCGTAATGCGGGTTCGCCGTGACATCGGGCGCGGTGCTATCTTCGTCGGCCTGCCCCTTGCGACGATGACTTTCACGTGATTTCCCAGGACCAATTCCAGGCGCTGGTCGAGGCCGGCCACACCCGCATACCGGTGGCTCGAGAAGTGCTGTCCGATCTGGACACGCCGCTGTCGGTGTACCAGAAGCTGGCCGACGGACCCTATACATTCCTGCTCGAATCAGTCGAGGGCGGCGAGAACTGGGGCCGCTATTCGATCATCGGCCTGCCAGCGCGGCGCGTGTTCAAGCTGCGCGGGCATACCCTGGAGACCGAGGATTTCGGCGAAATCGTCGAGAACCGCGAGGTTGCCGATCCGCTGGCCGAGATCGAAACCCTGCGGCAATCCTATGATGTGCCAAAACTGCCCGACCTGCCGGCTTTCACCGGCGGACTGGTCGGCTATTTCGGTTTCGAGACCATCGGATACATCGAGCCGCGGCTGGCCAAATGGGACCGAGCCGACGAACTCGGCACTCCCGACATATTGCTGATGCTGGCCGAGGAAGTTGCGGTATTCGACAACCTCAAGGGCCGCCTGTACCTGATCGTGCATGCAGACCCGGTACAGCCGCAGGCGTATGCGCGCGCCGTGCGGCGGTTGGACCAACTGGTGTTCCGGCTTCGCAATTCCGGCTCCACCTACCCCGAAAACCATCACCCGCAGCCGCTCGACGAGGCCGACTTCAAATCCAGTTTCACCCGCGCGGACTACGAGGCCGTGGTGCGGCGTGCGCAGGAATACATTCGAGCGGGAGACATCTTCCAGGTGGTCCCCTCGCAGCGCCTGTCGGTGCCGTTTCATGCACGTCCGGTAGACGTGTATCGCGCTCTGCGTGCGCTCAATCCTTCGCCTTACATGTATTTCCTGGATCTCGGCGAGGCGCAGATCGTCGGTTCTTCCCCGGAGATCCTGGTCCGGCTCAAGGACGGCAAGGTGGTCTTGCGCCCAATTGCCGGCACCCGCCGCCGCGGCGCCGACGAGGCTGAGGACCGCGCACTTGAGGCCGAGTTGCTGGCCGATCCCAAGGAGCGCGCCGAGCACCTGATGCTGATCGACCTGGGGCGCAACGATGTCGGCCGCGTGAGTGATATCGGCACGGTCGAGCTGACCGACTCGTTCGTGATCGAGCGCTATTCGCACGTCATGCACATCGTCTCGCAGGTCGAGGGCCAGCTGCGCAAGGGCATGAGCTACATGGACGTGCTCAAGGCCGCGTTTCCCGCCGGCACCGTGTCCGGCGCGCCCAAGATCCGTGCGCTGGAGATCATCCAGGAGCTGGAACCGTTCAAGCGCAACATCTACGCCGGTGCGGTCGGCTGGATCGGCTGGTGGGGTGATGCCGATACGGCTATCGCCATCCGCACTGCGGTCATCGCCGACGGCCGGCTGCACGTGCAGGCCGGCGGCGGCGTGGTGCACGACTCCGACCCCGCCGCCGAGTGGGAGGAGACCATGAACAAGGGCCGCGCACTGTTCCGCGCCGTGGCGCAGGCGGCCGAGGGGTTGTAGTTTTCAGGTCCAACGGGAGGTGATGGTCATGCTGGTGGTCACAACGGAAAACGTGCCCGGTCGCCGGGTGCGCGAGGTCAAGGGGCAGGTGTTCGGCGTGGTGGTACGCAGCCGGGGTATCGGCGGCAACATCATGGCCGGTCTGCGTTCGCTGGCGGGCGGTGAGATCCACGAATACACCTCGCTGCTGGAAGAGGCGCGACGCCACGCACTGGACCGCCTGGTCACCAACGCTTCGGCGATGGGCGCCAACGCGGTGGTGATGATGCGCTACGACTCCTCGGAGATCGGCCAGACCATGAGCGAGATCGTCGCCTACGGCACCGCGGTGGAGCTGGAAGCGGAAAGCTGAGGCGGCCATGTTGCGCAAGACGCTGATGGTGATCGGCACGCTGTGCCTGCTGGGCGCGCTTGGCCTGATCGCGAGCGGGCAGCTCGGTGGGTTGCAGTTGCTGCTCCTGGGCGTCGTGCTGCTGGCCGGACTGGCATTCGAGACCTGGCGCTACAAGCGCGTGCAACCGGGTCGCATCGAAGCGCACTGGCAGGACACCGGCGAACGCTTCGTGGACCCGGAGACCGGGCAGACCACCGCAGTCTATTTCGACCCGCGCACGGCCGAGCGGCACTACATCGCGGTCGACCCTGCCCGGCCTTCGTGACACGCTCGCGATAATGGCCCAGTGCGGACTTGTCCGCCTTGATAGGCACCGAAAGCGGCGCACGCAGGTCCGCCCAACGCATGGCGAGCATTCTCCGCCCGGGTGCGCATTGTCGAAAGCGCTGCAGGTTGGGGTAATCATGGCGAACCCCGACAGGTGACGTGGGTGAGTCGTGCCAGTCCTGAAGCATCTTCGGGTCATGCAATGCACGCTTGCCTGGTTGCAGGTCAGGGCTGTGCGTGGTCCTTCGCCACGGCGAGTGCATGCAGTTGCGCGGTGCGCCGCGCCTTCGGCAGTGAGGCCAGCTTTTTCGCCGCCGCGAAGAAGCGCGTCCAGTCGCTCCCGCTTTGCGCGAACAGCGCGGAGAAGGCCGGCACCTGGTCGTCGTAGAGGCCGAAGGGCAGAAGGCGGGCGTTGTTGAGCGGTTTGGCCATCCAGGCATCGTAGCCGTCGTAACCGTCCCATTGCGTGTCGCGAAGCTGGCGATACCTTGCGCGAAGCTCGACGAAGGCTGCATGTTTGCGCCGCAGTTTTTGTGCATCGGGAAGAGTACCCGCATAGAGCTTCTTCAAGCGTTTCCGGGTTGCCAGCATCAGCTGCGTGAACTGTTTCTGGCGCCGGTCCGCGGTGGGGTCCGGTGGTGCTTCGTGTCGGGCCGCGTGCCACTGCCTGAGCCCCTCACGCTGCACGAAGGTGGCGAAGGATTCGTTGAATGTGGTGTCGCCCTTCAGGTACAGCTTCTGGTGTGCCAGCTCGTGGAAGATGGTGCCGACCAGTTCGTCGTCGCTCCAGCGGTCCATGCTCGAAAGGACAGGGTCGGCGAAGTGGCCCAGGGTGGAGTAGGCCGGCACGCCCTCGACGTCGACGTCGTCGCCCGCCCTGTGCAGTTTGGCTGCGGCGGTTTCGGCACGGTGTTTTTCATAGAAACCCTGGTAGGCCACGCAGCCGGCGATCGGGAAACAGTGTTCGACTGGCTTCAGCGACAGCGCCGGCGTGGCGAACACGTTGTACATGACGAACGGACGGCCAATGTCGGCATACAGCGTGTAGCTGCGGTTGCGCGGCAGGTCCAGGTGGTCGGAGGCAAAGGCGCGCGCGCGCAGGGCCAGGCGCAGGCGGGCCTTGAGCGCAGGCGACGCATGCGGGTCCGCGAGCACCGTGCGGATCGGCTTGCGCTTGAGCAGCAGACGCGTCTCGCCGGTGGCCAGGTGCAGGTAGTAGCAGCCGCCGAGGGCCAGGGTGCACAGCAGGATCAGGCTGCCTCGGATCAAGGTTCGCATCACCGCATTGTGCGTCATGTAGCCTCCCCGGGGCGAGCAGGCTCCATGCACCGTTTTGCTGCGCTACCATAGCGGCATGCAGCGCCAGGCCTCCAGCGAGTGAACGACAGCCGCGCCCGGATCGCCGTGGTCGGCGCCGGCAGCGTCGGCTGCTTCATCGGTGGACATCTGGGTGAACACGCCGACGTGTGCCTGATCGGGCGCGAGCGCGTGCGCCGGCTGATTGCGGACCACGGCATGCTGTTGACCGACCTGGACGGCGGCCGCCTGCAGCTGGACGAGCGCAAGGTCCGCTTCGACACCGGGATGCAGGCCTTGGGCGATACCTCGCTGGTGCTGGTGACAGTGAAGTCCGGCGATACCGCTGCCGCCGCCCGGCAGATGGCTTCGCGGATCGCTCCCGGAGCGGTGGTGGTCAGCTTCCAGAACGGCTTGCGCAACGTGCCCACCCTGCGCGAACACCTGCCGCATCACATCGTGCTGGCCGGGATGGTGCCGTTCAACGTGCTGCATCTGGGCCATGGACGGCTGCATCGCGCCTCGTCCGGCACGCTGATGGTCGGGCGCGACGAAAAGCTGCGGCCCTTCGAACCCGTGTTCCGTGCGGCCGGTCTTGCGCTGGAGCTGCGTGACGACATGCGCGAGGTGCAGTGGGGCAAGTTGTTGCTGAACCTCAACAACCCGATCAACGCGCTTTCCGACTTGCCGCTGCGCGATCAGCTGGCACTGCGTCCCTATCGCCGCTGTCTGGCGCGGGTGCAGCGCGAGGCCCTCAGGGCCATGGATGCGGCGGGCATCCGGCCGGCCCGGGTCACGCCGCTGCCGGCGCGCTGGATGCCGTGGTTGCTGGAAGCACCGGACCTGGTGTTCCGCATGCTCGCCCGGCGCATGCTGGCGATCGATCCGCTGGCGCGGTCCTCGACCTGGGAGGACATGGCCGCGGGCCGGTCCACCGAGATCGACGACCTCAACGGCGAGGTGGTACGCCTGGCCAAAGCGCAGGGCCTGACGGCTCCGGCCAACGCGCGTCTGATCGAATTGGTGCGCGCCGCCGAGAAGGGCGACCGCCGTGTATGGCACCGCATGGAGTTGTGGAACGCGTTGCGTGAAGCGGGCCGATAGTGCCGCGGCAGGGTCCGGATTCGCCCGGTCGACCATGGCGAACCGGGTGCGAGGCGCAGGATTGGAATCCGTTGTCCCGATACGCTGCGATGCATCACCGCAGCTTCACCAGTAGCGGCGCGAGCCGGATGCGGTCACGCTGTCCGGTCGTGCCCTGCGCTAGCTGCATGCGAGGCCGCGTCGCGAAAGTCCTCTTCGGTGAAATCGCACAGATCGGCGATGTGCTCGATGCACAGGTCGGGTGCGGGCTCGTCTGTGGTGCGTTCATACGCGTTCGCGTAATGCCCCTGGCGGATGAAAACCGTGGTCAGATGCTGGCCAAGCACCCGCTTTGAGGCCGACAGAAGTCGCGGCTTGTCGTCGATCATCACATAGTGCGCAGCGGGGAAGCGACGCTGTATGGCTTCCAGCTCGCGTTCCTTGTGGACGCAGATCATGACTTCCCCCGCGACCGCATCCCACAGGCCCGAGCGCTGAATCTTGCGCGGCTGGAACACGATGTCGCCATCCGAGAGCAACGCCGTGCGACCGATCGTGCGCAGGTGCTCGAGTGCCTTGAGCGCGCCCGGATAGATTCGCTTGGTGAATGGATACTCAAGCAGGAATGCCGACATCTTCAGCAGCGCCTGTTCCTTTTCGCATGCTTCGCGAAAGGTTTGCAGGGCGCCCAGGTAATCGGCATAGCCATGCACCTCGAAACGGTGCTTGTAGATCGACCAGTATCGTTCGCGCTCCTCGGCGCCGAAGGCATGATCGAGCTGTGCAGTGAGGTCGTCAGCATAGCGGTCGTTGTCGAGCAAGGTGTTGTCCACATCGACCAGGAAAATCAGATGATCGGATGTCGCCATGTTGTGGTTTCCTGTGTGGTCCGGTTTGGTATCGTCGCCACGAACCATCGCGACAGCGTTGCCGATCAGGTGCATGATCGTTTGATCCATGCGCCGCACCGGCGTGATCATCCGCAAAGGAGGCGCCCGTGATGAGCACCACTATAAGCGCGCTGGCCGGCAAGCCGCCCCCGGCCTCGCGACTGGTGGACGTTTCCCGTCTGCTGGCCGCCTACAGCGATCTTCAGCCCGATCCTTCGGTGCCTGCGCAACGCGTCGCATTCGGCACCTCGGGCCACCGTGGTACCTCGTTCGACCGCAGTTTCAATGCCTGGCACATCCTGGCCATGAGTCAGGCCATTTGCGAGTACCGCAAGGCGCGGGGCATCGATGGTCCATTGTACCTGGGCTTCGATACCCACGCGCTGTCGCGGCCGGCTTTCGAGAACGCACTGGAGGTCCTGGCCGCCAACGGGGTGCAGACATTGATCGCCCGTGCGGACGAGTTCACGCCGACGCCGGCCATCTCGCACGCGGTCCTGGTTCACAACAAGGGACGCAGCACCGGACTGGCCGACGGCATCGTGATCACACCCTCGCACAACCCGCCCGACAACGGTGGCTTCAAGTACAACACGCCGAACGGAGGGCCGGCCGACAACGATGTCACGCACTGGATCGAGGATCGCGCCAATGCGCTGCTGGATGACGGTCTCAGGAATGTGCGGCGCATGCCCCTGGCGCAAGCGCGCAAGGCCGGGAGCACGCACATGCATGATTTTCTTGAACGCTATGTGGCCGATCTCTCGCAGGTCGTCGATTTCGATCTGATCCGAAGCGCCGGCATTCGCATGGGTGTGGACCCGATGGGTGGTGCCGGCGTGCACTACTGGGGACCGATTGCCGAACGCTACCGGCTCGATCTCACCGTGGTCAGCGAAGTCGTCGACCCTCAGTTCGCCTTCATGAGCGTGGACTGGGACGGCAATATCCGCATGGATCCGTCCTCGAAGTATGCGATGCAACGCTTGATCGGTCTCAAGGACCGTTTCGACATCGCGTTTGCGTGCGATACCGACCATGATCGTCACGGCATCGTCACCTGCAGTGGTGGCCTGATGAGCCCGAATCATTACCTGTCGGTGTTGATCGACGAGCTGTTTCGGAATCGTCCGGAGTGGGGACCTCGGGCCGCGATCGGCAAGACCGTGGTCAGCACGGCGTTGATCGACCGTGTAGCAAAGCGGCTGGGACGTGAATTGTACGAAGTACCGGCCAGCTTCAAATGGTTTTCCAAAGGCCTGTTCGACGGCTCGCTGGGATTCGGTTGCGAGGAAAGCGCCGGCGCCGCGCTGCTGCGCCGCGACGGCAGCGTGTGGACCACGGACAAGGATGGTCTGGCGCCGGCCTTTTTGGCGGCCGAGATCACCGCGCGTGAGGGCCGGGATCCGTCCGAGCTGTATACGCGGCTGACCGCCGATCTGGGCCAGCCCTTCAACGACCGCATCGAGGCCGCCGCCACACCGGCACAGAAGGCCAGACTGGCCGCATTGGCACCCGATCAGTTGCACAGCAAGCGTCTGGCGGGCGAGCCGATCAAGCAGGCCCTGGACAAGGCGCCGGGCAACGGCGCTTCGATGGGTGGGATCAAGGTGGTTGCCGAAAGTGGCTGGTTCGCCGCGCGGCCTTCCGGCACGGAAGACATCTACAAGATCTACGCCGAGAGCTTCAAGGATGAAGCCCACCTGCAGGCGATTCTGGGCGAAGCCCAGGCTATCGTGGATCAAGCGCTTTGAAGACCCTTCGAACGGAAAGTCTGCGCAGCCGATATGTCCACAGAAAGCTCACGGTGCGTGCCCGGGCTTGCTTTCACGCCATCCAGGCATGACCGATGAACCACCGTGCAATGACCTGCGCAACTGTGGGGATACGGCGTCGCTACGTACGTTAGCGTACCGAAACAAGAGGGCCCGCGCGCCTATCGTGTGAAAGGCGTCGCCGACGCACGAGCATCCCCGAGTTGATCCCGATGACCTCATTGCTGAGTGGTGTGTTTTTTGTCGTGGGTGGGCTCGCCGAGGTGGGGTTGAACCTGTACGTGTCGATCGCGCGCATGGTGTTGGCTGTCCTCATCGAGCTGTTGCTGAAGATGGTCAATGTCTGGCAGAAGTTCGTGATCTTCGGGATGGGCAAGCTGCAAAGCGTGAGGGATTCGGGATGGTTCGCCATCTTCCCGCTGCCCTTACAGGGGGCGAAAGCATGATGCATCCCGGATTGGCAATGCTGGTGTTGGCGCAGGCATCCATGGACGCGCCCGGGAAACAGGCGGCCGTTCCGGGACGGGTTGCATTTGACGCATGTGCACGAGGTTCCGGGTGAGTGAGATTCCCGCGATGCTGACCAAGCCGCTTGCACCGCTCCTGTTGCAGCGCATGGACGCCTACTGGCGCGCGGCCAACTACCTTTCGGTCGGCCAGATTTATCTCTACGACAACCCTTTGCTCAAGGAGCCGCTGAAGCTCGCCCACGTCAAGCCACTGGTCGTGGGTCATTGGGGCACCACGCCGGGACAGAATTTCATCTATGTCCACCTGAACCGGGTCATCAAGAGCTATGACCTGGACATGTTCTATGTCGCCGGTCCCGGCCATGGTGGTCCGGCGCTGGTCGCCCATGTCTACCTGGAAGGCACCTGGAGCGAGGTGTATCCGGACATTACCCTGGACTCTGCCGGACTGAAAAAGCTGTTCACGCAGTTTTCCTGGCCGGGCGGCATTTCCAGCCATGTGGCGCCGACCACGCCCGGATCGATTCATGAAGGCGGCGAGCTGGGCTACTCGCTCAGTCACGCCTTCGGCGCGGCGTTCGACAATCCCGGCCTGATCGTGGCCTGCGTGGTCGGTGACGGGGAAGCGGAAACCGGTCCACTGGCCACGGCCTGGCATTCCAACAAGATGCTCGACCCGGCGACGGACGGCGTGGTGCTTCCGATCCTGCATCTGAATGGCTACAAGATCAGCAACCCGACCATGCTGGCGCGCATCGAGCACGACGAGCTGGAAGCGTTTTTCCACGGTTGCGGCTGGACCCCCTATTTTGTCGAGGGCGACGATCCCGAGACCATGCATGCGCTGATGGCCGGAACGCTGGACACGGTGATCCAGGAGATCCGGGCCATACAGCAACATGCGCGTGATACGCACGATGCCCCCCGGCCGCGCTGGCCGATGATCGTGCTGCGCTCGCCCAAGGGATGGACGGGGCCGAAAGTCGTCGATGGCCTTCAGATCGAAGGCACGTTCCGGTCGCACCAGGTTCCGCTGCTGGTCAATGCCGAACATCCCGAACACGTCGAACAACTCGAGGCATGGATGCAAAGCTATCGTCCCGAGGAACTGTTCGATGAAAACGGTCGCCTGATGCCGGAACTGGCCGAACTGGCGCCCCGGGGCGCGCGTCGCATGGGTGCCAATCCGCATACCAACGGCGGACTGTTGCTGCGCGACCTGCGCATGCCCGACTTCAGGGACCATGCCCTGGAGATCCACCGGCCCGGCGCGATCCAGGCGCAGGACACACGTGTGCTGGGCCAGTTCCTGCGCGACGTGGTCAAGCTGAACCAGGGTCAGCGCCATTTCCGCATTTTCGGCCCGGATGAAACGCTGTCCAATCTGCTCGGCGCGGTGTTCGACGTCACCGACCGCCAGTGGGATGCACGACTCCAGAGCAATGACGAATTTCTTGCTCCGACCGGGCGCGTGCTCGACTCCATGCTCAGCGAACACCAGTGTGAGGGCTGGCTGGAAGGCTATCTGCTGACCGGACGGCACGGACTGTTCAACAGTTACGAGGCCTTCATCCGCATTGTCGACTCCATGTTCAGCCAGCATGCCAAGTGGCTGAAGGTGACCCGCGAGCTGCCGTGGCGACGCCCCATTGCCTCGCTCAATTACCTGCTCGCCTCGCACGTATGGCAGCAGGACCACAACGGCTTCACCCATCAGGACCCGGGTTTTCTCGATCATGTGATCAACAAGAAGGCCGACATCGTGCGCGTGTACCTGCCGCCCGATGCCAACTGCCTGCTGTCGGTCTTCGATCACTGCCTGCGCAGCCGCAACTACGTGAACGTGGTGGTGGCGGGCAAACACGCCTTGCCGCAATGGCTGACCATGCAGCAGGCCGTGGTGCATTGCACCCAGGGCATCGGCATCTGGTCCTGGGCCAGCAACGACCAGGACAGCGAGCCGGACGTGGTGATGGCCTGCTGCGGAGACACGCCCACGCTGGAGGTGCTGGCGGCCGTATCCATCCTGCGCGCGCACCTCCCGGAATTGAAGATCCGGGTGATCAACGTCGTTGATCTGATGAAATTGCAGTCCGAGTCCGAGCATCCGCACGGCCTGAACGACTATGACTATGACGCGCTGTTCACCACCGACAAGCACATCATTTTCGCCTTCCACGGTTATCCCTGGCTGGTCCATCGGCTGACCTATCGCCGGCACAACCGCAATCTGCATGTGCGTGGTTACAAGGAGGAAGGCACCATCACCACCCCCTTCGACATGCGCGTGCAGAATGATCTGGACCGCTTCCACCTGGTGCAGGATGTGATCGATCGCCTGCCGCAACTGGCCTCCAGGGGCGCGTATCTGAAGCAGCAGATGCGCGACACGTTGATCGAACACAAGCATTACATTGATCGTCACGGACAGGACATGCCTCAGGTACGTGACTGGCAGTGGCGGACTCCTACATGAACGCAGCGGCGGGTCCGGCGGTAGGCGACATGCCCGCCCCTGAAGCAAGTGGTGATCTGAAGACCCTGCCGCTGCCGGCACTGGAGAAAAAACTGCAGTCCTCGCCGGACGGCCTGACCCAGGCCGAGGCGGACAAGCGCCAGAGCCAGTACGGACCCAACGAGATCGCGGAAAAAAAGACCAACCCTGTCCTGAAATTCCTCGGTTATTTCTGGGGGCCGATCCCCTGGATGATCGAGGTCGCGGTGATCCTCTCGGGCGTGGTTCGACATTGGCCGGATTTCTTCATCATCCTGGTGTTGCTGCTGGCCAACGCCACGGTGGGCTTCTGGGAAGAGCGCCAGGCCGGCAATGCGATCGACGCACTCAAGGCGCGGCTGGCGATCAAGGCGCGCGTCAGGCGCGACGGCAAGTGGGTGACGCCGGCCGCGCGTGAGCTGGTACCGGGGGATGTCATCCGCCTGCGGCTGGGCGATGTCGTGCCGGCCGATGCCCGTCTGCTGGACGGCGACCCGGTGGAGGTCGATCAGTCGGCGCTGACCGGCGAGTCGCTGCCAGCCAAACGCAAGGTCGGTGATGCGGTGTTTTCCGGATCCATCATTCGCCAGGGCGAAGCCGGAGCAATGGTCTACGCCACCGGGACCGGGACCTACTTCGGCAAGACCGCACAACTGGTGCAGGGCGCGCACACCAGCAGCCATTTCCAGAAGGCGGTGCTGAAGATCGGCAACTACCTGATCGTGCTGGCCGTGGCGCTGGTGGCGGTGATCATCGGCGTGGCGATCTTTCGCGGCGATGCGATCCTCACCACCGTGCAGTTCGCCTTGGTGTTGACGGTGGCGGCGATTCCGGTGGCGATGCCGACGGTGCTCTCGGTGACCATGGCCGTCGGCGCGCGTCTGCTGTCGAAGAAGCAGGCGATCGTCAGCAAGCTGGTGGCCATAGAGGAACTGGCCGGGGTCGACGTGCTGTGTGCCGACAAGACCGGCACGCTGACCCAGAACAAGCTGACGCTGGGCGATCCCTTTGCGGTCCAGGGCGTCGATCCGGCGCAGGTGATCCTCAGCGCCGCGCTGTGCTCGCGCGCCGACAACAAGGACGCCATCGACCTGGCCGTGCTCGGAGGCGTCAAGGACGCGGCGGCGCTGAAGTCGTTCCAGGTGCTGCATTTCCAGCCCTTCGATCCGGTTCACAAACGAACCGAGGCCACGGTCAAGGGCAAGGACGGCAAGACGTTCAAGGTGACCAAGGGTGCGCCGCAAGTGATCCTGGAGCTGGCCGGGAATGTGGCGCAGATCAAGCCGGCGGCCGACAAGGCCGTCGACGCGTTCGCCCGGCGCGGGTTCCGCTCGCTGGGCGTGGCCCGCGCCGATGCTGAAGGCGACTGGCAGTTCCTGGGCGTGCTGCCGCTGTTCGATCCGCCGCGCGAGGATGCCAGGACCACCATCGATGCCGCCCGCGCCATGGGCGTGAAGATCAAGATGGTCACCGGCGACGCACTGGCCATCGCCGTGGAGACCGCGAAGAAACTTGGCCTGGGCGCCAACATCCTGGATGCCAGCGGTCTGGGTGATGTCAAGAAGAAGGAGACTGACGCGATGGGCGAGGCCATCGAGAATGCCGACGGCTTTGCCCAGGTGTTCCCCGAGCACAAGTTCCATATTGTCGACGTACTGCAGCAGCGCGGACACATCGTCGGCATGACCGGTGACGGGGTGAACGACGCACCGGCGCTGAAAAAGGCCGACTGCGGCATCGCCGTGTCCGGCGCCACCGACGCGGCCAACGCGGCGGCGTCCATCGTGCTGACCACGCCCGGCCTGTCGGTGATCATCGACGCGATCAAGGAGAGCCGCAAGATCTTCCAGCGCATGAACAGCTATGCGATCTATCGCATCGCCGAAACCCTGCGCGTGTTGCTGTTCATGACGCTGGCGATCCTGGTGTTCAACTTCTATCCGCTGACCGCGGTGATGATCGTGATGCTGGCGCTGCTCAACGACGGCGCCATCTTGTCGATCGCCTACGACAACGTCCGCTACAAGCGCCAGCCGGAAGCCTGGAACATGCGCCTGGTGCTGGGTATTGCCACGGTGCTGGGTCTAGTCGGGCCGATCGCCGCATTCGGCCTGTTCTTCCTTGGGGACCGTATTTTTCATCTGGATCACGCGCATCTGCAGCCGATGATGTACTTGATGCTGTCAGTTGCCGGTCATCTGACGATCTTCCAGACGCGCACGCGCGGGCCATTCTGGTCGATCCGTCCGGCGCGCGTGTTGTGGATGGCGGTGCTCGGTACCCAGATCTTGGCAACGTTGATCGCCGTCTATGGG
>NZ_JAQIBU010000130.1 GCF_027858935.1 Oleiagrimonas sp.
ATTCCGGCTGCGCGGTCCATGCCAACCCGTGTCGCCGCGTTTCATTCCAGGAGGCCCGTCATGTCCAAGCAGTATCCGGTCAAGCCCGAATTCGCCAGCAAGGCGCGCATCACAGCGGACGATTACGATCAGCTGTACGCGCAGTCCATCAAGGATCCCGAAGCCTTCTGGAAAAACGTTGCAAAACGCGTGGACTGGATCAAGCCGCCGACCAGGATCAAGGACGTGTCCTTCAAACCCGGCAATGTCCACATCCGCTGGTACGAGGACGGCGTGCTGAATATTTCCGCCAACTGCCTGGATCGCCATCTGGACAAACGCGGCGACAAGGTCGCGGTGATCTTCGAGGGCGATGATCCCGGTGAGTCCCGCAGCATGACCTACCGTCAGCTATACGCCGAGGTCTGCAAGTTTGCCAATGCCCTGCGCAAGCTGGGCATTGCCAAGGGTGACCGCGTGGCCATCTACATGCCGATGATTCCGGAAGCCGGCGTGGCGATGCTGGCCTGCGCCCGCATCGGTGCAGTGCATTCGGTGGTGTTCGGCGGGTTCTCGCCCGATTCGCTGGCCGGCCGCATCGCCGACTCCGAGTGCAAGATGGTCATCACCGCCGACGAGGGGGTGCGCGGCGGCAAGAAGATTCCGCTCAAGGCCAACGTCGATGGCGCGCTGGAACGCGAAGGCACGGCCTGCGTCGAGACGGTGGTGGTGGTGCGTCGCACCGGTGGCAGCATCAACGTGCAGTCGCCGCGCGACCGTTGGTACCACGACCTGATCGAAGGCCAGTCCATCGATTGCCCGCCGGAACCGATGAATGCCGAAGATCCGTTGTTCATCCTGTATACGTCCGGGTCCACCGGCAAGCCCAAGGGCGTGCTGCATACCACCGGCGGGTATCTGGTCTACACCAGCTACACCCACGAGTGCGTGTTCGACCTGCGCGAGGATGATGTCTTCTGGTGCACCGCGGACGTGGGCTGGATCACCGGCCACAGTTACGTGGTCTACGGGCCCTTGTGCAACGGCGCGACCACGGTGATGTTCGACGGCGTGCCCAACTATCCCGATACCAGCCGTTTCTGGCAGGTGGTCGACAAGCACAAGATCACGCTGTTCTACACCGCGCCCACGGCCATTCGCGCGTTGATGAGGGATGGCGACGGTCCGGTCAAGAAGACCTCGCGCAAGAGCCTTCGCGTGCTGGGCACGGTCGGCGAGCCGATCAATCCGGAAGCCTGGGAGTGGTATTACCACGTGGTCGGCGAGGAACGTTGCCCGATTGTCGATACCTGGTGGCAGACCGAAACCGGCGGCATCCTGATTACGCCGCTGCCCGGCGCCACGGCAACCAAGCCGGGATCGGCGACCAAGCCGTTCTTCGGCATCCAGCCGGCGGTGGTCGATGCCGAGGGCAGCCTGATGCAGGGGGAATGCTCGGGCAACCTCATCATCACCGATTCCTGGCCCGGCCAGATGCGTACCGTCTACGGGGACCACCAGCGCTTCATCGACACCTACTTCAAGACCTATCCGGGCAACTACTTCACCGGCGACGGCGTGCGTCGCGATGAAGACGGCTACTACTGGATCACCGGCCGCGTCGACGACGTGATCAATGTGTCCGGTCATCGCATTGGCACGGCCGAAGTGGAAAGCGCCCTGGTTGCGCATCCCCAGGTGGCCGAGGCCGCCGTGGTCGGTTGCCCGCATGAGATCAAGGGGCAGGGTATCTACGCCTATGTCACGCTCAATGCATCGGTGGAGCCTAGCGAGGCATTGCGCAAGGAACTGGTCGACTGCGTGCGCAAGGATATCGGCGCGATGGCCTCGCCGGACTTCGTGCAGTGGTCGAGCGGCTTGCCCAAGACGCGTTCGGGCAAGATCATGCGGCGTATCCTGCGCAAGATTGCCGAAAACCATCCCGACCAGCTCGGCGACACTTCCACGCTGGCCGACCCCAGCGTGGTCGAGAAACTGGTGAAGGAACGACTGGTCAAATAGTCCCATATCGCTCAATGGAGGAGGCTGCGCGTGAAGGGAATGACGAAATCTGGCCGGATGCATCCGGCTCCGGGCTGTTGCGGTCGCGCCGTGTTGCGGGCCGTTGCGCGCTGCATCGCGGACGATCTCGCGCGGCGTCCTGGGGGCTGATCCGATGATGTCCGACATTCTCATCGCCGACGATCATCCACTGTTCCGGGACGCCCTGGAGCGCGCAGTCTCGGCCGCCCTGCCTTCGGCCGTGGTGCACAGTGCCGACAGCGTGCTGGCCTTGCAGGAGCTGGTCGAGGACCGCCCGGATGCAGACCTGTTGTTGCTGGACCTGCACATGCCCGGTGCGCATGGCTACTCCGCGCTGGTGCATCTGCGCGGCAGCCATCCGGGCCTGCCCATCATCGTGGTCTCGGCGCTGGAGGGCGCCAGCGTCGCCCGTCGCGCGCTGGCCCATGGCGCTTCGGCCTACATCCCCAAATCGGCACCCGTCGAGGAGATCGGTGCCGCCATCCGGGCCGTGCTGGATGGCGACGTATGGCTGCCGGCCTCGCTGCAGACCGGACATGCCGCATTGCTCAAGCCCGACGAAGTCGATGTCGCCACCCGGATCAGCCAGCTCACGCCGCAGCAGTTTCGCGTGCTGACCATGCTGGCCGATGGGCTGCTGAACAAGCAGATCGCCTACGAACTCGGTGTCACCGAAGCCACGGTCAAGGCGCACATGACCGCCATCATGCGCAAGCTTGGCGTGCACAACCGCACCCAGGTCGCGCTGGCGGCGCAACAGCTTGCGCTCGACCCGGATGCGCTACCCAG
>NZ_JAQIBU010000146.1 GCF_027858935.1 Oleiagrimonas sp.
TTCCTGTTCCTGCCCGAGGGCGAAGACCCGGACACCATCGTGCAGAGCGAAGGCAAGGCCGGCTTCGAGGCGCGACTGAAAGGCGCCACGCCGCTGTCGGAATACTTTTTCGACACGCTCTCCCACGATATCGACCTGGCTTCCCTGGATGGCCGTGCGCGCCTGGCCGAACGCGCTCGTCCACTGGTCGCACGCCTGCCCGATGGCGCCTTTCGCGACCTGATGGCGCAGGAGCTGAAAAACCGCACCGGTACCGACACACGCTTCGAAAGCGCGCCCGCCCCTGCCGCCTCGCGACCTCTGCAGCAACGCGCCGTGCGGCGCACCCTGGTACGCAGCGCCATCGCCCTGCTGCTGGCCCGCCCTGCGCTGGCCGGGGAACTGGAGCCCCCCTATGCCTTCGCCGAGCTGGACAAGCCCGGCGTGACGCTGCTGGTTGAACTCATCGATGTTGCTCGCGCCCGTCCTGGCATCACCACCGGCGCCCTGCTGGAACACTTCGCCGAACGCCCTGAGGCCGAGGCGCTGCAGAAACTCGCCGTGGCCGAACCAGTCGGCGACGACGCCATGCAGCGCAGCGAATTCCTAGGCGCACTGGATCAGATGCAGCGTCAGGTCGACATGCAACGCATCGCCGCGCTGCAGGTGCGTCAGGTCGACGGCACGCTGGACGCCGAGGGCAAGGCCCAGTTGCGCGAACTGCTGAACGCCAAGTCCCGGGGCACTCCTGCTGCGTGAACGAGGCACAGCCCAGCACCTGTGCCGACAGGTCGATCCATGGGAAGATCGGCCCTGAATACGCTCGGACGCCTGCTGAATCGAATCGATGGACCTTCTCGCCCACCTGATCAACTACTTTGCCGAAAACGGCTACGTCGCCGTGCTGCTGGCACTACTGGTGTGCGGCGTGGGCGCCCCCATTCCAGAGGACCTCACCCTGGTCGCCGGCGGCGTGATCGCGGGCCTGGGGTACGCCAACGTCCACGTGATGTTCGCCGTGACCTTGTTCGGCGTGCTGCTGGGCGATGCCGGCATGTTCCTGGCAGGTCATCACTACGGGGTCCGGCTGCTGGACAAGCGCCCGGTCAAATGGCTGCTCACGCCCAGCCGCTACAGCGCCGTGCAGGAGCAATTCGAGCGCTACGGCAATCGCATGCTGTTCACCGCACGCTTTCTGCCCGGTATGCGCACGGCGGCCTTTGTCAGTGCCGGACTCACCCATCGTGTCTCGTTCGGTCGCTTCCTGCTGCTGGACGGCTCCGCCGCCCTCATCAGCGTGCCGGTCTGGGTGTACCTGGGCTACTTTGGTGCCAACAACCGTGAATGGCTGCTCACGTGGCTGCACCGTGGCCAGGCAGGCCTGTGGATCGCGCTGGGTCTGATCCTCGCTGGCGTCGGCATCTACTTCTGGCGGCGACACAAGCGCAAGCAGGCGCGCGACGAAACCGGGGACGAACCGGACTGACCCGTTGACAGCAACGCCCGCTCCGGTTAAGTGGGCCTTGCCCTGCTGCAGCCCCCATATCGCACCGCGGCGCCAACGGCCTGCGCCAACCGCAGGTCCTGGCTGCCGTTCAAGGGCCCGGTCCATTGGAGCGCCCAAGCCGTCGACGTTCCGCCAGTCCACAGATAGCGTGCCGATGCGGCCCCTGCAGGCATTGAAGCGGCGCCCATGTCGCGGTCGGTAAAGGTTGCCCTGGATGGATGCGGACTTTCGCCGAGGGATATCCTGCATGGATATCATGCAAAACCCTTTTTCACTCCCTCCATTGGTATTGGCTCTGCCGGATTCGCCGCAACCCTGGTTGTCTTGGGGGGCGACTTTCGCAAATGGCATACGCAGTGGTCTGGTCAGGCGTTGCGTGACGCATGACCGGAAGTGCGCAGGCCGAAGGCGACACACACACCTGTGGGCTTCCTGTACCTCAACCTCAATCCGCAGAACAGGCGCCCGTGCGGTGGCCGTCGATGTCGATGGTCATCTGCGTCGTGCGTGAGGACATACCTGGTACGTCCATGCGCTGCTCGACAGTGCCGTGGGCCTTGAAGGACCTGCCGCCGTTGCCCGGGTTCAGGGTGAAATCTTCCTTGATCGTGCTGGGGATCCCTTGGGCCGTGGTGGTGCAGGTCATGACGCTACGATATCCGGTCTTGTCATGACTGCGCGTGGGCACGCTGCAGGAGGCGTCGCCACTGGCGCTGTGCGGTTTCATGGCAGCTTCGCCCGCCTGCCCTTCCCGGGCACAGGTTTTCCAGCCATTGGTCGCCGTGCGGCCAGCCATGACGCCGGAAGTGAAGGTGATCACGGAATGGTAGGACCATTCGCCACCCTGCAGGTGCGCGAAAGGCGGGGTGTCAGCGCGCACGCAGAGCGCACCGGAAAGCAGAACCAGGGCAAGCGGGGCAATCAGGCGTTTGTTCATGGCAACGTTCCCCCTCCCGTATCGACGTGATCAATGCATGCCCGCATCGGTATCCAGCGGACGGTTCCGGAGTGATGATGCCACGAGTCGCCGCGCACCCACACATCGCCCCAGGCGCTGCGGGCAGCACCCATTTCGCGGTCACCCCATCGGAATCCGGTTGCGCAAGGCATCGGCATCGTACGGGCCGGGCGCCGCAATGAGTTCGCGTGCGGCATC
>NZ_JAQIBU010000197.1 GCF_027858935.1 Oleiagrimonas sp.
TAGCCGCCGCGCGGCCACACGTGCAAAGCATGGGGGTCCATCGCATGCCGTGCGCCAGGAGCCGCGGATACGGGGCGGGTGTTCTGTGCAAGAGCCGCCAGTGGAGGGATCTCGAGCTCCTTGTAGCCATGGTCGAGCATATCCGTGCGTTCGCCAAGGTCGAGTTGTGTCGCCATGGCCTTGCGCAGGGTCGACCCGGCTCCATCCGCACCCACCAGCACGGGGGCACGCAGTTGCGTGCGTGTGTGGTCGGCATGCTCGAGCGTGATCGTGCCCTGCTCGAAGTCCGCCGCCACCATGCTGGCGTCGAAGCTCAGCTGCGCTCCACGGCGTTCGGCGGCATCCAGCAGCAGCATGTTCAGGTCACCGCGTGAAACCGACCAGATGACTTCCTGGTCATTCACTCCATATCTTTGCAGTTCGGTCCGGCCATGTGGATCGTGCAGCATCCGGCCGCGCATCATCACGGCCTGGTTCAGCACGGCGTCTTCCAGACCTGCCATCCGCAGGGCGCTGTAGCCGCGTCCGGCCAGTGCAAGGTTGATGGAACGGCCGCCCGCGAAGCCCGCGCGTCGCGGGTCCGGGAGTTTCTCGATGACCCGCACCGCCAGTCCGCGCCGTGCCAGCAGCGTGGCCAGCAGTGCGCCGACCAGGCCGGCTCCGATGATGGTGATCGGTTCGCGTTGCATGCAGTATTCCATGCCGGATAGACGCTCACTGCCGGCGAGCAGGATGGGTTTTGCCATCCGCGATGTCAGGATGGACGGCGTAGATTCGGGAAATGGGCTGGCATCGCATGTACCGCGGCGCATCAAATCCGTGCAGTCAGGATTTTTTGGCCCGGTTTGCTGCCAATGTCGCGGCTGACGCGTCCGTGTGGCTGGATTGCAACAAAGTGTAGAGATCCATGTTGCGCTCGGCGAGTTCATTCAGGACCGTGCCCGGCGCCTGGCCCAGCATGTCTTCGAGCTGGGCGCGGAAATGCTGTTGCTGATCGAGGAAGACCTGCAGGCTGCGTTCCAGATACGGACCCATGAAACCCTGCAGTGTATCCCCGTAGAATCCGATGATCTGGGTCAGCAGCTTGGGCGACAGCATGGGTTGGCCGTGTTCCTCATGCTCGGCGATGATCTGCAGCAGGACCGAACGGGTCAGGTCGCGACCTGACTTGGCGTCTCGCACTTCGAATGCCTCGCCATCCAGAACCAGCTGGCGAACTTCTTCAAGAGTGATGTAACTGGAGATCTCGGTGTCGTACAGGCGCCGGTTGGGGTACTTCTTGATGGTGCGCTTGGTCTGTGACATGCGGCGAAACTAGCAGAATATATTGCACTGCACCAGTGGCGAAGTCGGGTTCGTTGCATGCCTGTCACGGCAACGGAAGTGACCGTTCCCGCGGAGGCCAGGGAAGTTGTTTGCTGCGCGGCAGGCGTGCTCGATCAAACCGGCGCCATGCGCTTTCGAGGAGGTGTTCCACGCAGCACTCGTCGGAGACCTCCTGACCGAGGAAGGCCAAAGCACGGGCAAGTTCCCGAACCGGGTCATCGCCGGCTGCAGGAAGATCGCGAGCGCTCTTGGACAGTTTTCCGCCATCCTCGCGCAGGGCAATCGGCAGGTGCAGATAGTCCGGCGTGGGCAGGCCCAGAAGCTGCTGCAGAAAGATCTGGCGTGCGGTGGAGGCGAGCAGGTCGCTACCACGCACCACCTCGGTCATGCCTTGCGCGGCATCGTCCACCACGCAGGCGAGGTGGTAGGACCAGCAACCGTCGGCGCGACGCAGCACGAAATCGCCCACCACCTTTCGCAGATCCTGTCGCTGCTGGCCCTGGAGGCCATCGATGAATGTGATCGTGCGGTCGGGGACGCGGATGCGCCAGGCCGGTTCGCGATCGTCTTGCGGCGGGGTGATGCAGTGCCCGTCGTGATGCACACCGCCCCGGGCAGCAAGATCCGCCCGGCTGCACCAGCATGCAAATACATGGCCATGCTTGTGCAGGGCATCAAAGGCCTGCTGATAGTCCGCCCCACGTGCGGACTGATAGAGCACCGGGGCGTCCGCCTTGAGACCGAAGCGCTGCAGGGTGCCGAGAATCGCAGCGGCCGAGCCGTCCACTTCGCGCGGCGGGTCCAGGTCCTCCATGCGCAGCAGCCACTGGCCGCGGGCCTGGCGGGCGCTCAGCCAGCTGCCCAGAGCAGCGACCAGCGAGCCGGCATGCAACAGGCCGGTGGGCGAGGGAGCGAAGCGTCCGCGGTAATTCATGCCCCGATGATGCCAGCGCGCCCTTGAAAGTGCGCCCCAGTGCCCCGAAAAAGCCTGCATGCCCCGCCGCGCTACCGCCCGGCGCCACCACCGTCTTCAACGCCTTGTACTGGAGTCCATCCGCATGAACGCGAACGCCACCGAAACCCGAAAGTTCGAAGCCGAAGTCGCCCAGGTCCTGCACCTGGTGACGCATTCGCTGTATTCGCACAAGGAGATCTTTCTGCGCGAGCTGATCTCCAATGCCTCCGACGCCTGCGACAAGCTGCGTTTCCAGGCCATCGCCGAGCCTGCCCTGACGGGCGAGGACACCGATCTGCACATCGACGTGCTGTGGGATCCGGAGGCGCGCACGATCAGCGTGCGCGACAACGGCATCGGCATGACCCGCGAGGACGTGATCGCCAATATCGGCACCATCGCCAGTTCCGGCACGCGCAAGTTCCTGGAGAACCTGAGCGGCGACCAGAAGGCCGATTCGCGCCTGATCGGCCAGTTCGGCGTGGGCTTCTATGCCGCCTTCGTGGTCGCCGACAAGGTCACCGTGCACACCCGCCACGCCGGCGCGGACGCATCACAGGGCGTGAAATGGGAGAGCGACGGCAAGGGCGAGTACCTGCTCGAGAACGAGACGATCGAGGCGCGCGGCACCACCGTCACGCTGCATCTGAAAGACGATGAGGACGAGTTCCTCAAGGCCTGGAAACTGCGTTCGCTGGTGCACCAGTATTCCGACCACGTGGCGTTCCCGATCCGGCTGCCCAAGGACGAGGACGGCAAGCCGGGCACGGATCTGGAAACCATCAACGATGCGTCCGCGCTGTGGGCTCGCCCGAAGAGCGAGATCAGCGACGAGGACTACGTCGGCTTCTACAAGAGCATGGGCCATGACTTCAATGATCCGCTGGCCTGGACCCACAATCGGGTGGAGGGCAAGCAGAGCTTCACCACGCTGCTTTACCTGCCGGCGCAGCCACCGTTCGACCTGATGATGGGCGGCCGCGACGAGCGCAAGGGCCTGAAGCTCTACATCAAGCGCGTGTTCGTGATGGATGCCGCCGAGCAGTTGCTGCCGGCCTACCTGCGCTTCGTGCGCGGCGTGGTCGACTCGGACGACCTGCCGCTCAATGTCAGCCGCGAATTGCTGCAGCAGAACCGCCAGGTCGACCGTATCCGCGGCGCCTGCGTGAAACGCGTGCTGGACCTGCTGGACAAGCTCGCGCGGGACGAGGGCGACAAGTACGCCACCTTCTGGAAGGCCTTCGGCAATACCCTCAAGGAGGGCGTGGTCGAGGATCCGGACAACCGCGAGCGCGTCGCGGGATTGCTCCGTTTTGCCTCCACCTCGGGCGAGGCTGCGGCGCAAACCGTGTCCCTGGACGACTACATCGGTCGCATGCAGGCCGGGCAGGACGCCATCTGGGTGATCAGCGCCGAGACCCACGCCGCCGCCGCGGGCAGCCCGCAACTGGAGTCGCTCAAGGCCAAGGGTATCGAGGTGCTGCTGCTCTCGGACCGCATCGACGAGTGGATGCTTGGCACGCTGAATGAATACAAGGGCAAGCGCCTGCGCAACGCATCCAAGGGCGAACTACCGCTGGATGCGGCCGACAAGGAGAAGCAGGAGACCGCCAGCAAGCAGGCCGAACCGTTGCTCAAGCGCATCAAGGATCTGCTCGGTGAGCGCGTCTCCGACGTGCGGGTGTCGTCCCGCCTGGTGGATTCGCCGTCCTGCCTGGCGCTGGCCGATCACGACATGGCCCCGCACCTGGCGCGGCTGCTGCGCGAGGCCGGCCAGGCCATCCCCGACACCACGCCGGTGCTGGAGGTCAATCCTGGCCATCCGTTGCTCAAGCGTCTGGAAGCGACTACCGATGATGCGGCCGCCGGTGACTTGTCACAGTTGCTGCTGGAGCAGGCCGAAGTCGCCGCCGGTGCGCCACTGGCGGACCCGGCCGCGTTCCTCAAGCGCGTGAACCGCCTGATCGCATCCTAGAGTGGAATCTTCGGACACCTCTCCCTGCAGCAGGGGGAGGCCGGGGAGGCGCTTTTTGGCGTTCCTACGATGCCCGGCTGTATTTTTCGGGGGCCGGATTCAGGTGTCCGCAGGCCTCGCATGTGCGCGCGTTGCGCGAGCCGTAGAAGCGCTCGAACACCGGCGGGAAGTCGTCCTCGATGCTGTGCAGGGTGAAGAACTCCTGGTACAGCTTGTGGTTGCACTGTTCGCAGTACCACAGCAGGCCGTCCTTCTCGTTGTCCAGACGCATGCGCTCGATCACCAGGCCGACCGATCCGGCCATGCGCTGCGGCGAATGCGGCACCCTGGGCGGCAAGTAGAACAGCTGGCCGGCGCGGATCGGGATGTCGCGCGGCTGACCTTCGTCCTGCACCTTGAGCACCATTTCGCCTTCGATCTGGTAGAAAAACTCCGGACCTTCGTCATGGTGGTAGTCGCTGCGCGCGTTGGGCCCGCCCACGATCATGATGATGAAATCACCGTCGACGATGCACTTGTTGCCGACCGGTGGCTTGAGCAGGTGACGATGCTCTTCGATCCAGCGGTCCAGTTCGATGGGGGGCGTCAGTGCCATGCGTGTGCTCCAGTGCAGGGGACCACGGCAGGGTCCGTGCGGCAATCGTAACGCCTGGTGGTTCAGTCCGGTCGGTGCATCAGGCGCCGTTGATGCTGCCCTTGGCGATGACCGGTCCGGTCGGCTGGCCGGTCGGCGAGCCACCTGGCGGCTCGACCGAAACCGCCAGCAGGGCCTTGTGGCCCAGCTGCGCGAGCAGGGCGGGATCAAGTGTGACCCGGGTACTCTTGTCGCGGGCGATCAGGCCCAGCGAGATCGGCTTGTGGCCGGGCGGGATCAGCCACAACTGGGTGGACTTGCCCGAGGTCACCGCGGCCGGCGTGGCCGGGATCACGATCATGCTTTTGTGGCCGACATCCACGGTCGCGGTCCATCCGGCCACGCCGTTGTCCTGCTTGATCTGGGCGACCAGGTAGCGGGCTGCCGGGGCCGTCACCGGCGCGGCAGGCTGCGGCGCGCGGGGGATCGTGAACAGCAGCACCAGACAGGCCGCGGCCAGGCCGCTTGCGCCAATGCCGATCCAGTGCCACAGGCGCAGGTTGTTCCAGAATCCGCCCTGTGTCGGGCGCGCGATCCTGGCGTCCTGCCTGTCCGGATGCAGCCCCAGTTCGGAAACAATACGTGCCCACACATACGGGGCCGGTTCAACCGGGGCGATCTCCTCGGCCAGCGGCGTCAGACGCTTGTGCCAGCCGGCCACGGCGTCGGCCAGTTCCGGATCGTCCTGCATCTGCTGCTCGATCTGGCGGCGCTGGGCAGCATCGAGCACGCCCAGCGCGTATTCGGCGCCGCGCAGCTTTTCGTGTCCGTCATGGTCGGTTGTCGTATTCATCGTTCCAGGCAGGTGCGCAGCTTGATGAGGCTGCGTCGAATCCAGCTTTTCATGGTGCCCAGAGGCACATCGATTCGTTCCGCTAACTCGATATACGTGGCGCCACTGTAAAAAGCTTCACGCACCGAATCACGATGTCTGGATTGCAACTCCTCCAGACAATGTTCGAGACGTTGGTGTTCCTCGCTGGTCTGTGCGTGGGCGGCAGGCTCAGGGTCATCATCGGCCAGTTCGGCGATCACGGCATCGTCACCGGACGTTTCGCGGCGCTTGCGCAGATGGTCGATGGCCTTGTTGCGGCTGAGGGTGATCAGCCAGGTCATGGCAGTCGCGCGCGCGGCATCGAAGCTGGAAGCCCGCCGCCAGACCGTCGCGAAGACCTCCTGCAGGATGTCTTCGGCTTCGCTGCGGTCGTGCAGCATGCGCAGGCACACGCCAAACAGCTTGCGTGAGCTGCGTTGGTACAGCTCTGCAAAGGCGTTCTGGTCACCGCGGCCCGACTGCTCCAGCAGGCGGGCGAGTTGCTCGCGTTCCATCACGACGTCGGGACTCAGGGTCATGCGTGTACCGGGTGGGTCGGAAGATGCATTGCCATGCGGGGCGCATGGCGCAACCCGTCACGCCCGAGAATGGCATCGGCATTTCGCAGGCGCAAGTTCACGTTATGCCCTGGCGTTCTCACACCTCCAGCGAGGCAAGGTCGCCTTTTTCCTCCAGCCATGCCTTGCGGTCACCGGCGCGCTTTCGCGCCAGCAGCATGTCCATGATCTGCGCCGTGCCGTCACCATCGTCCACGGTCAACTGCACCAGGCGGCGGGTGTCCGGATCGATGGTCGACTCGCGCAGTTGCGACGGGTTCATCTCGCCCAGACCCTTGAAGCGCGTGGTGTTGACGGCACCCTTCATCTTCTCGCGTTCGATGCGTTCGAGCAGGATGCGTTTTTCCTCTTCGTCCAGGCAGTAGAACACCTGCTTGCCGACGTCGACACGAAACAGCGGCGGCATGGCCACGAACACGTGGCCCTCGCGCACCAGCGACGGAAAGTGACGCAGGAAAAGGGCCGAGAGCAGAGTGGCGATGTGCAGACCGTCCGAATCGGCGTCGGCCAGCACGATGACCTTGCCGTAGCGCAGGCCCGACAGGTCGTCCCTGCCGGGGTCACAACCGATGGCGATAGCCAGATCGTGCACCTCGTTGGAGGCCAGCACGCCGCTGGATTCCACTTCCCAGGTGTTCAGGATCTTGCCGCGTAGCGGCAGGATGGCCTGGAAGTCCTTGTCACGCGCCTGCTTGGCCGAGCCGCCGGCCGAGTCACCCTCGACCAGGAATAGTTCGGTCCGGGCCAGGTCGCTGGAGGCACAGTCGGCCAGTTTGCCGGGCAGGGCCGGCCCCTGCACGATCTTCTTGCGCACGATCTTCTTGGCAGCCTTGAGCCGCGCGCTGGCATGCTCGATGGCCAGTTGGGCAATACGCTCGCCGGTGTCCACGTGCTGGTTCAGCCACAGCGTGAAGGCGTCGTGCACCGCATTCTCCACCAGCGCCGCGGCCGGGCGCGAGGACAGCCGTTCCTTGGTCTGTCCGGCGAACTGCGGGTCGCGCATCTTCACGCTGAGCACGAAGGCCAGGCGCTCCCACACGTCCTCGGGCGCCAGCTTCACGCCGCGTGGCAGCAGGTTGCGCAGGTCGCAGAACGCGCGCAGGGCATTGGTCAGGCCGGTGCGCAGACCGTTGACGTGAGTACCGCCCTGCGCGGTCGGGATCAGGTTGACGTAGGACTCCTGCACCAGCTCGCCTTCGGGCAGCCAGGCGAAGGCCACGTCGATGGTCTCGCTATCGCGCTCCAGGTGGCGCACAAACAGCTCGCTCGGCAGGCATTCGGTGCCGCCCAGCTCGGACTTGAGATAGTCGGCCAGGCCGTCCTCGTAGTGCCACTCCAACACTTCGCCGCTGGCTTCGTCCTCCAGACGCACGTTGAGGCCGGCGCAGAGGACTGCCTTTGCGCGTAGAAGATGCTTGAGCTTTGACATGGAAATCTTTGAAGAATCAAAGTATTTCGGATCTGGCCAGAAGCGCAACGTGGTACCGGTACGGCGCTTAGCGACGCTGCCGACGATCTCCAGTCCGGAGCTGCGTTCGCCGTGGGCGAAGCCCATGCAGTATTCGTTGCCGTCGCGCTGGATGGTCACGTCCAGGCGCGTGGACAAGGCATTGACCACGGACACGCCGACGCCGTGCAGGCCGCCGGCGAAGGCGTAGTTCTTGTTGGAGAACTTGCCGCCCGCGTGCAGGCGCGTGAGGATCAACTCGATGCCGGGAACGCCCTCCTCGGGATGGATATCCACCGGCATGCCGCGGCCGTCGTCGCGCACTTCCACCGAACCATCCTTGAAGACCTTCACTTCAACCGTCTTGGCATGTCCGGCCAGCGCCTCATCCACTGAATTGTCGATTACTTCCTGGGCCAGGTGGTTGGGCCGGCTGGTGTCGGTGTACATGCCCGGACGGCGCTTGACCGGATCCAGACCCGAGAGGACTTCGATGTCCGCGGCGTTGTAGCGACTGCTCATGTGGAAGGATGGGTTCCCGATGGAGGGTGATTGGACTGGGTTGATTCGGCGCTGCAGCATGGCCAGCACATCGCATGCGGTCAAGTCTGCGCCTTGCGGTCGGATCTGTCTGCGAAAGCAACGGGATTCCTGCGTACACCAGCACAAGCAACGCACCCATGAGACGTGCAAGCCGGTTTCACGAATGGCTCAGTTCGGTTTCAGGGCTGGACCGGGGCGCAGCGTAACTCGAGCCACGTGCGATCCGCTTCATCCAGCAGCGGCGACAAGGCCTCGCAGACCTGCGCATGGTATTCATTGAGCCAATCGCGTTCGTTCGCATCCAGCAGGTCCAGGTCCAGCGCCCGGGTGTCGATCGGGCACAGGGTCAGGGTTTCGAAACCTAGGAAGCGGCCAAACTCGGTTTCCTCGCATTCGATCACTACCGCCAGGTTCTCGTGTCGGACACCGTGGCGTCCGGGCTTGTACAGCCCCGGCTCGATCGAGCTGATCATGCCCGGTTCCAGGGCCACCAGGGCTCCACCAGGTGCCGGAGGACGAATCCCGTGCGGACCTTCGTGCACATTGAGAAAATAGCCCACGCCATGTCCGGTCCCGTGGCCGTAATCGCCACCCGCCGCCCAGATTGGCGCACGCGCCAGGGCGTCCAGCTGCGGTCCGCTGCTGCCTGCGGGGAAACGCGCCCGGCTGAGGGCGATCATGCCCTTGAGCACAAGCGCGCAGTCGCGGCGTTGCTCGTCGGTGGTCGGTCCAAAGGCCCACATGCGCGTGATGTCGGTCGTACCGCCCTGGTACTGGCCACCGGAGTCGACCAGAAGCAGGCCTTCCGCGCGGATCAGCGCATGCTGTTCCGGGGTGGCGTGATAATGCGGCATCGCGCCGTTGGCCATGTAGCCGGCAATGGTGCCGAAGCTCTCGCCCATGAAATGCGGGCGGCGGGCGCGGCAAGCGCGCAGGATGTCGGCGACATCGATCTCGCTGGTGGTTTCACCGGACGCAATACGGCGCTCGATGGCATGGACCCCCTGCACCAGCGCGGCGCCATCCTCGCGCATGGTGGCGCGGATATGCTCGATTTCCGCATCGCTCTTGATGGCCTTCATCGCGGTCGACGGATTGGCGTGCTCGATCCGTTTGACGGTTTCGGGCAGGGCGTCGACGATCTCCATCACCACCCGTGATGGATCCAGCAGCACATGCGCCCCGGTGGGCACCTCATGCATGGCCGAGCTTGTTTCCGTGTAATCGCGCACGCCGATGCCATCGGCCTGCAGCTGCGAGACCAGCGCTGCATCAAGTTTGTCGGGGTCGATCAACAGCACGCAGCGATCAGGCTCGATCAACAGGTGGGACAGGAACACAGGGTTGTATTCCACGTCGCTGCCACGCAGGCCGGTGATCCAGGCGATGTCGTCCAGGCTGGACACCAGATGATGACTGGCACCAAGCTTGCGCATGCTCTTGCGAATGCGCTGCAGACGCTGTTGGCGACTGCCTTGCTGACAGTCGTTCGCCTGCGGGTGGACTTTGGCTCGGGGCAGTACAGGTCGTGATGTCCAGATGCCACCGGGCAAATCCAGGTCGGTGCGCAAGCGCGCGCCATGGCCGCGTTCGAGTTCACCGCGCAGCCTGCGGGCGGCCGCCAGCGAGAGCGTGTCGCCGGCGACGGCGAGTGTCTGGTCCTGCTGCAAGTGGCCTGCCAGCCACTGCTCGTATTCGGCGGTATGCGGGATGCGCAATCGCATCAACTGGATGCCGCTACCGTGCAGTTGCTGTTCGGCCTGCTCGAAATAGCGTGAATCGGTCCAGAGTCCGGCGAAGTCGGCGGTCACCACCAGGGTACCGGCAGAACCGTCGAATCCCGACAGCCACTGGCGCGCTTGCCAGTGCCCGGGAAGATATTCGGACAGGTGCGGGTCGGCACTGGCGACCAGACAGGCGTCGACCTGATATTTGCGCATGCTCTGTTGCAGCGCATCGATTCGGGAAGGGATGCTCGATTTCATTCGCGCATGCTAGCAGCCTGATCCGGATGCGCCCCAGTGTCTCCCGGCATGCTGCGGCGTGTTGCTGAGTTCACAAGCGCGTGGGCAGGTCCGATGTCATCAGTTCAAGCAATGCCCTGACCAGCGGCGAGGCTTGCGTGCCCTGGCGGTGCAGGACCTTCAGAGGGCGTCGGATGCACAGGTTGGGTAGATCGAGCTCGCGCAGGCTGCCTTCACGCAACTCGGCCTGCATGCTGATGCGTGGCAGCCAGGCGATGCCGCCGCCATGCACGGCAGCCTGCTTGAGGGCTTCGGTGTTGCCGAATTCCATCACGTTGTCGCCTTTGGCGCGGATGCCGTGCGAGTCCAGCATGGTGGTGATCAGTTCACGCGTACCCGATCCGTGCTCACGCATCAGCAGGGAATGATGCTGCAGGTCCGCTACATCCAGGCGAGCGGCATGCAGAAGCGGATCGTTGCTGGCCGTCACCGGGACCAGCACGTCATCCTGGAAGGTCGTGGCCCCGAGTCCGGACACATGCAGTGGCCCTTCGATGAAACCGATCATGAAGCGCAGGTCCAGGACACCTTCCGAGACCTGTTCGGTATTGCCCACGAACAGGGTCAGCTGCACCTCGGGACGCTGTTTCCGCAGCTGGGTCATGATGCGCGGAAGCAGATAAGTGCCAATGGTGTTGCTGGCGCCGATGCTGAGACGTCCACGACGGGCGCCGGCTTCCTCGCGCAGGGCCAGTTCCGCCGCATGCTCGATGGCGAACAGCCGCCTGGCATGTTCCATCAGGACCTCGCCGGCCTGGGTCAGGCGCATGCCGCGCGGGCGGCGTTCGAACAACACCACGCCCTGGCGCTCTTCGAACATTCGCAGTTCACGCGAGAGTGCGGGCTGGGAGATGTGCAGTTTGCGCGCCGCCGCAGTGATGCTGCCGGTTTCGGCAATCGCATGAAACACCGAGAGGTGATGGAGATTCATGCATAAAATATATCGTTGATGTGCTTATTTTGCATTGGATGCATGTCATCGGCTGCGGCAATCTGACAGGGTTCCACTCCCACAGGAGAACCGACATGCGTGTACGTACTGTTTGGGCCAGCCTCGTCGTGATGGCCTCGGCTCTGGTTTGCCTTCCGGCCATGGCGGCTGGATCCCAGCACGGGTTCTGGTCCACGCCCACGATTCATGGCTACGGCAAGATCCATTATGTGGCCGATGGATCGTTCCAGCCCAAGGCCGATCAGACCTACAAGATCGTGTTTACCCTGACCAAGGCACCGAAGGCGCCGAACAAGGTCAACAGCGCGCTCGATCACGTGGCGCGCACCGTCAACATCTTCGTGGC
>NZ_JAQIBU010000206.1 GCF_027858935.1 Oleiagrimonas sp.
GAGGCATTGCAAGTATCGGAAAGTCGCTACCGCCGGTTGTTTGAAACCGCCCAGGACGGGATTCTTCTGCTCAATGCCGATACGGCGCAGATCGAGGATGCCAACCCCTACTTGATCCACATGCTTGGCTATACGCATGCGGAATTTCAGGGAAAGAAACTGTGGGAAGTCGGTGCATTCTCGGACCGGGCAGAAAGCAAGGAAATGTTTGTCGATCTGCAAACGAACGGCTACGTCCGGTATGAAAATCTCCCGCTCAAATCAAAAAACGCCACACAAGTTGATGTCGAATTCATCAGCAATACCTACGACGTGGAAGGCGTCAAGGTCATCCAGTGCAACATCCGAAACATTACCGATCGGGTGCTGGCCGAAGCCAAAACACAACGATACAGCCATCTCTATGCAGCGCTGAGCCGGTGCAACAAGGCCATCGTACATTGCACTGTAGAGGAGGATCTTTTTCTGCAAATCTGCCGTGCCGCGGTGCAATTCGGTGGCATGAAGATGGCGTGGATCGGCTTGCTCGACCATGCAACACTCAAGGTGAGAACTGTCGCGAGTTTCGGTGATGACAGCGGATATGCTCACGACATCGAGGTCTCGGCCGATGCAACCAGTCCATTCGGCCAGGGACCGACCGGGATCGCCATTCGCGAGGATCGCCCGTACTGGTGCCAGGATTTCAAGCATGCATCGGCAACCGTACCCTGGCGTAAGCGCGCCTTGCACGCCGGACTGGCTGCCTCAGCGTCTCTGCCCCTGCATCGCAACGGCGAGGTCATCGGTATTTTCACCTTGTATTCCTCTGCGACCCAGGCTTTCGATAAACCTGCGCGCAGACTGCTGGTTGAAATGGCAACCGATATCAACTTTGCGTTGGACAGCTTTGCGCGCAAGGCCATGCATGATCGGACGAATGAGGAAATCGCATACAAGAACACGATCATCCAGACTCAGCTGGAGACGTCACTGGATGCGATTCTCATGGTCGATGAGAACGCAAACATCATTTCCTACAACCAACAGTTCAGCAAATTGTGGAAGATTTCTCCGCAGCTGCTGATCGCGGGGCCGGATGAACCCGTGTTCCAATCCATTATTCAACAAGTGGAGAATCCGGATGCGTTCGCCTTGCGTGTTGAATATCTGTATGAACATCGCGATCAAGAAAGTCGCGAGGAAATCCAGCTCAAGGATGGTCGAATCATTGATCGCTATTCTGCGCCCGTGGCGGGGGCGGAAGGAAAATATTACGGTCGTGTCTGGTATTTCAGGGACATCACCGAGAACAAACACCTGGAGAAAGAACTGCGAGTCGCCGCGACGGCCTTCGAAGTCCAGGAAAGCATCATCATCACCGACGACCGAAACACCATACTGCGCGTTAACAAGGCATTCACTCGTTTGACGGGATACAGTGCTGAAGAGGCCGTAGGCCAAACACCGGCGTTGATCAAATCGGGAATGCATGATGACGAGTTCTATGAGCAGATGTGGGAGTCACTACGCCGGGATCAATTTTGGCAAGGCGAAATCTGGGATCGGCACAAGAATGGCGATACGCATCCGTGCTGGGTCACCATCACCGCCGTGACCAACGCCGAGGGGAAGATCACCCATTACGTGAGCGCTCATTCCGATCTTACGCAACAGAAGAAGTACGAGGCCGCAATCCACTCTCTTGCCTTTTACGACCCGCTTACGCATCTGCCCAACCGACGCCTGCTGTTCGAACGTTTGCAGCACGCCCTCGCTATCAGCGAGCGGCTGCACGACCATGGCGCCCTGTTGTTCATCGATCTGGACAACTTCAAGCTTCTCAACGATACGCGGGGCCACAACATCGGCGACCTGTGGCTGACGGAGGTGGCCAAACGCCTGCAAAACTGCGTGCGCTCGGAAGATACCGTTTCGAGGTTGGGCGGCGATGAATTCGTTGTGATTCTGGAAAAACTGCATCAGCAGGCCCTGGATGCGGTGAACCAGGCTCATGCCATCTGCGACAAGATACTCATCTCCATTGGAAAGGATTTTCTGCTGGAAGATTACGCATATCAGGCTTCCGCCAGTGTAGGTATCTGCCTGTTCAGCGGCCAGGGGATCTCAGTGGATACCCTGGTCAAGCGGGCCGACTCGGCCATGTACCAGGCAAAGAACGCCGGTCGCAACACCCTGCGTTTTTATGATCCCATCATGCAGGCCGCACTGGAAGCTCGTGCGGCGCTTGAAAATGACTTGCGTCATGCTCTGGATGAACATGAATTCATCCTTCATTACCAGACGCAGACCGACAATCAAAAGCGTATTCTAGGCGCTGAGGCATTGATTCGATGGCAGCATCCGAAACGAGGGATGGTGATGCCTGCCGAGTTCATTCCACTGGCCGAGGAATCGAATCTGATCCTCCTGATTGGGCAATGGGTACTGGAATCTGCCTGCGCCCAGCTCAAGGCCTGGGAAGCCGATCCGGCCAGTAGCGAGCTGTACATTTCTGTAAACGTCAGCGCCCGCCAGTTTCATCAACCGTATTTTGTCGAGCAAGTACGCAAGGAACTGCATGACCACGGCGTAGACCCGACCCGACTCAAACTTGAACTGACCGAAAGTCTGGTGCTGGACAATATCCATGAATGCATCGCCAAGATGCAGGAACTCAGAGAAGTTGGAGTCACCTTCTCCATGGATGATTTCGGCACCGGTTATTCTTCACTTTCCTATCTGACCCAATTGCCTCTCGATCAATTGAAAATTGATCAATCCTTCGTGCACCACATGAACGAAACGCACAGCGATGCAGTAATTGTGCAGACCATCATCGGCATGTCGCACAACCTTGGAATTGAAGTTCTCGCCGAGGGCGTGGAAACGCAAGAGCAACATGATTTCCTGGAGAAACATGGATGTGATCACTACCAGGGCTATTTGTTCGACCGGCCCTCGCCGATTGTCGAGTTCGAGAAAAAATTGATCAAATCGTTCCTCTTGTCATAGACAACGTCGCCGCGAAGATTCCCTGCCCGCTCATCGTTCAGTCTTCCATCCAGGGCGGATCATGGACCAGTTCCGCCGCGTGCTCCTTGATTCGCACCACGAGCAGTCGCGAGCGTCGCATGCACCGGAGCGAGTTCACACGGCGCGAAAAAACCGGACTGACACGGCCCACTCGATGCCAGGTAGGCAAGGCCTGACCCAGCAAGAAATCGTCGCACTGGCCTGCCTTCGCGTGTTGACGCCAAAGCTTACAAAACGTCTTGGGGATCGGCCTTCGTGCCATGCGGCAACCGAAACGGGCCAGCAACAACTAGAGTGCCCAGCAGGATCAGCATCGCGTTGCCCTGGCCCGTGCCATTGCCGGTGGATGTGGCCAGCGAATGGGCGTGAAAGAGTGCGCAGCCAGATAGACAAAAAGTGATGCCGTCATCGTACTGGGCGCATGATGCAGTGATGGCTGCACACCTTTCGAGCACCCACGCACGTTCGAATGAATGACATCCTGCCGAGCTGCATCCACACTTGGGTTGTCGCCGCCGAAGCTCATTGCCGCAAAGAACAACAGTGGCTCGATGATATATAACGAAGTGTCCAGAAATCCGACCTGACAGGAACCTGCGACCACCAGATCCGCCCACGCACCCACATGCATGCGAGATGTCAGCAGAGCATGCTGTATCAGCAGGTCGCCAACATGGCACGCCAGTGACGCCTGCAATGGCAACGCAACCGATCAGAAGCGACAGCGTAATCCCGACGAGCGCAAGGCCACGCTGGCACATGCCGAGTACACCCTGGATCGGTTCGATGCGTTTCAGGCTGCATCCATTCGAGCCGTAGAGCCGTAAACAGAAGGGATCTAACTGACATGTCCTGTTCCATTGCAACGAGGTCATCCATGCTGCGTCCAATAACACGAAATCTGGTCCTGATGCTCGGCCTGCTCGCTGGCAGCGGCGGCGTCCGTGCGGCTACCACGCACGCGTACTTCACCCTGCACCACCTCGGCAAGGGGATCTGGGCGGCGATCGACAAGCCGGGTAGTCATGCCGGCAGCAACTCCGGATTCATCATCGGCGACAAGGCGGTTTTGGTGGTCGACAGTTTCGAGGATCCCGCTGCGGCCAAGGCCTTGCTGAAGGTCATTCACAGCAAGACGCACCTGCCCGTACGCTATCTTGTCAACACCCATTACCACCTCGATCACGTGGCGGGCAACGGCGTGTACCGGAAGGCCGGCGCGGTGATTCTTGCGCAGCGTAACGTGCGCACCTGGGAACGCACGGAAAACCTGAAATTCTTCGGCAGCAAGATCACCCCCGCGCAAAAGAAGATGGTGCAATCCTTCGTCCTCCCCGAGGTGGTCTACCGACACGGGATCGAGCTGTACCTGGGCCACCGCAAGGTGGTGGTGCGGGTATTGCCAGGGCACACCGGGGGTGACTCGATCGTGGTGGTGCCGGATGCGAACGTGGTGTTCACGGGCGACCTGTTCTGGAATCACACCCTTCCGAACCTGATCGACGCCAACACGGCAGCCCAGATTCATACCAATACCGTGTTCCTGCACGACTACCCCTCCGCGACTTTCGTGCCAGGACATGGCGAGGTGGGTCATGCCGCCAATGTGCGAGCATTCCGCGGGTATCTCGAAAACTTGCGCCAAACGATCAAGAACGCACAGGGCAAAGGCGAACAGGGCAAAAAGCTCGTGCAAGACGTACTGCGCCAGATCAAGGCACGCTACGGTGAGTGGAACTACTTCGGCTACTTCGCCAGCAAGAACATCACGCAGACAGTCGCCGAGCTGGCCGGCAAGAAACATCTGCCGGAAGCTTCACCCTAAGGAAACTCTGATTTTGCCCCGCGGTCGAAGCGAAGCCCCTTCCGACAGAGTGTAGAAGATGCCCGAGCAGCTGACCTTGGCCACCGAGGCTGATGGTGGATTCGAGACCCATCG
>NZ_JAQIBU010000271.1 GCF_027858935.1 Oleiagrimonas sp.
ATCCCCAAGCCTGCTTGCGTGCCCATGCCCCGCGCCGATTTCTACCTGATCGACAAGCCCATCTACCGCGAGGACCCGCTGCTGCTGGTCTGCAAATTGGCGCAGCACGCCTGGTCGGCACAGCAACCGACACTGATCCTGGTGCGCGATTTCGCCCAGGCCGAGGCACTGGATGCAGCATTGTGGGCATTTGACGAGGACGCCTTCATCCCCCACCAGATCTGTGGCGACGACGACGATGCCAGCACGGCGGTCCTGATCGTTCCTCCCGGCGAGCACACACCGGACCGTCCGCTGGTGATCAACCTGCGCGATACGGTTCCCCCGGGGCACTTCGAACGGGTGCTGGAGGTGGTCGCCGCCGACCCGGGTGCGCGCGATGGCTCGCGAGAACGCTGGCGCGCATACCAGCAGAAAGGCTTTGCACTGGACAAGCACGACATGTAGCCGCTCTTTTCAGTCCAGCACTGCGCGCAGCGCCGCCTCCAGTTGCTCTCCGCTGAGCGGCTTGCGCAGGAACCCGTCCATGCCCGCCTCCCTGGCGTGATCCTCCTCATCGCCACCGGAACGCGCCGTGATCGCGATGATGGGCAGATGGGCTTGACCCGCTTCGCGTTCGCGCAGCATGCGCGCGACGGCAAAACCATCGATGCCGGGCAGGTCCAGATCCAGCAACATCACGTCAAACCCGTTGCCCTGGAGCTCGACCAGACCGGCAAGGCCGTTGGCCGCGTGTTGCACGCTGTGCCCGGCGGCCTCGAGCAGGCCCGAGATCACCTCGGCCACCGTGGCATCGTCCTCCACCAGCAACACGCGCCGGGTACGGCTTTCCACGGGTGTGGCTGATGAGGGCGCCGATGGACTTGCCGTCACCACCGGCAGCGGCAACCAGACCCGGAAGGTGCTGCCCTCGGGTCCGGAGGACGCCAACTCGACGCGTCCCTGCATCAAGCCAACCAGTTCGCGGCAGATCGCCAGACCCAGTCCACTGCCGGAGCCTCGCTCTGGACTGTCGCCCTGTTCGTAGCGATCAAAGAGTCGCGCGCGTGATGCGTCGGGAATCCCGGGGCCGGTATCGCGCACGCGCAAATCCAGCCCTCTGTCCACCCAGCCCATGTGCAGCTCGATTCCACCGCTGGGGGTGAACTTCAATGCGTTGTTGACCAGATTCAGCAGCACCTGCTTGATCCGTACGGCGTCCCCCTTGAGGCGCAGCGGCACCGCGTCATCGATCTCATGCGAGAGTTGCAGGCCCTTGGCCTGGGCCACGCCGCTTTCCAGCTGCACGATATCGTCGAGCAACACCCTCGGATCCAGCGCAGCCAGGTCCAACTCCAGACGGCCCGCCTCGATGCGCGCCATGTCCAGCGCCTCGTTGACCAATCGCAGCAGCATCGTGCCCGAGCGGCGGATGGTCTCCGCATAGCCGCGCTGACGTTCGGCAAGCGGGGAGCGCAGCAGCAGTTCGGCCATCCCCAGCACGCCGGTCATGGGCGTGCGGATCTCATGTCCCAGCGTGGCCAGGAAGTTCGACTTTGCGGCACTGGCCTGTTCGGCCATTGCGCGTTCGCGCTCGGCCAGCTGGAAGAGATGCCGCTGTTCGATACGACGACGGAACTGACGCAAGACCCCCCAAAGGATGGCCAGGGCAACCAGCACATAAGCAATCCAGGCCAGCGGCGTGGACCATGGCGGGCGTTGCACATGGATGCGCAGCGGCGGCAGGCTGGCCCAATCACTGTCGGGTCCGGCTGCCTCGATACGCAGCACATAGGAGCCATGCGCAAGTCCGGTGAAATCACGCTGGTTGCGGGTGCCGGTATCCACCCATCCGGAATCCAGTCCGGCCATGCGAAAACGATAATGATTGCGTGAAGGGTCCAGGTAGGACAGCGCCTGGGCCGATACATCAAGTTCGCGATCGTTCCAGCGAAGATTCAGGGGCTGTCCGTCAACAGGCAAGCGGATGGTCTTGCCGTCATGCTTGACCGTGGCCCGGGTCAACAGCAGGCGCGGCTTGGGTGGGCGCGAAAAAGGGGTCTCTGGATTCCAGCCCACCACACCGTGGAACGTGCCCGCGTAGAGCGTGCCGTCAGGCATGCGCTGCATCTTCACCGCATTGAACTCCGGGCTCGGCAGACCATCGTCTGCGCCAAACCTGCGGAACCCGCCCGAGGCCGGATCAAATCGCCACACGCCGTTCTGGGAAGCCATCCACACGCGACCACTCCGGTCGCACACCATGGCCACGACACGGACCTCCGGCCATCCCTGGTCCACATCGACCACCCGGTCCAGGTGAGCCCGGCCATCCTCAAGCCGGTAATGCTCCATGCGGTCCTTGCGCAGCAACCACAGGCCCTCGGCGTCAAAGGCGAAACTGGTGATCCGCCCGCGCTTGATGCCCGGCACGTCCACGAGATCGCCATGCAGCGGATCCAGCCGGGCGATGCCGCCGGAGCTGGACCGCCACAAGTGGCCCTGATGCATGTGCAACTGGATGACATCGTGATCTGCGGTTGTGCCGGCGCGCGTGGGTATCTCGCGCATATCCAGGGTGTGCCGGTTGATGCGATAGACGCCGCCGGTGGACATGCCGATATAGGCATTCCCGGCAGGGTCGGTGACCATTCGGTTGGGGCCGCTGTGCGAGCTACCGAGAGCGACCTTGCGGGCCTTGCCGTGGTCGTACAGGATCATGCCATGGGTATGCCCGACCCAAAGCGCCCCATTGCCTGCATCGGCGAGTGCGGTCACCGCCTCCTTCCCGACCGGCAGCACGACGTGGGTGATGTGTCCCGTCTGCGGATCCACGCGATCCATGCGTTCGAGCTTGCCTCCGACCAGCAGGTCATCACCATCGCGCGCAAGAGCGATCACACGCCCGATGGACAGGCTGCTCGGGTCACCTGGACGTGGGTTGAACACCGTGAACTGTCGCCAGCGTGGACTGAGATAACCCACGCCTCCGTCGCGTGTAGCCAGCCAGAGGCCGCCCTCGTGATCGATCATCAGCTTCCATATCAGAGTCCCCGGCACCCAGTCGGACAACTGTGGATGGGGCTGAAAGTAGCGGGAACGTCCGCTCGGACCGATCCAGTACAGACCGTCCGAGGTGCCGACCCAGAGGTTGCCATGCCGATCACGCACGCTGGTGAGGGTCGTGCGGGCGGGGACCTGGTCGGCAAGCATGCGGCGGGCCACGCCATCAGCACCCAGACGGTACAGGCCCTTGCTGGTGGAAAGTCGCAAGCGGCCCGGCCTGCCGTCAATGCTCCAGACCCGCGGAGAACCGGTCATGCCGGCAAAGGTCACATGCATGATCTGACCGTCCTTGGCGCGCTTGTCCAGGCCCGCCAGGCTGCCGATCCAGAGCGTACCGTCTTTCTGCGCATACAGTGACAGCACCAGATTCGAAGCCAGGCTGTGCGGGTTTTTGCGGTCATGCCGAAGATGCTGGATTTTACCGTTCGGAAGCAGCCGGTCAACGCCATAGTCCAGGACGCTGATCCAGATCGAGCCGTCCGCTCCTTCGGCCAGGGCCCCAATGTCGTCGCCTGCCAGACTGTCGGGATCGCCACGCTTGTGGCGCCATATCCTGAAATCGCCGGTGGCCGGTCGGTACAGGTTCAGTCCGGTGCCCTCGCCCCCCACCCAGACCCGCTGCCGGGAATCGATCAGCACCGAGGAAAGGTTGTTGGCGAGCAGGGAGTGCGGCTTGCGCGGGTCGTGGCGGAAGACGCGAAAATGCGT
>NZ_JAQIBU010000280.1 GCF_027858935.1 Oleiagrimonas sp.
CTGAAGGGCTTGTCACTGATCTCGGCGGTCGCGTTCATCATGTCGGCCGAACTGCTGTACTGGGCCAAGTGGCCACTGACCGGACAGATCATCCTGCTGATCGTGATCGCATTGCCGCTGTATTTCTACTACATGGCCAAAGGCGGCTGGCATGACTTCGGCCGGCAGTTGAAGGGCGCCTGGTGGCTGGTGTTCTATCTGGTCGCACTGGCTGTGGTCTCGCGCATCGGCAGATCGCAGTTCGGCGGCCTGGGCTACATTCCCTACGGATGGGATCTTGCCGTGGTCGCGGTGATCGGCCTGGCATTCTTCCTGTGGGGCGTGAAGTCCGGCTGGCGTACACCGTCCATCGAGGCCATCCAGATCGGGGAAGCCGAGGGCACGGTCGATCTGGACCTACCGCTCATCCCGCCCGAGGAAGACGAAGCCGAACGCATTACCGAGAGTCACCATCCGCATTGACCCTCGGGCTTCGGCAGCGCATCGGTCCACCCTCCAGAAAACGCACCGTCACGGCGGTGCGTTTTCGTTGGTGTGTCCCCGAGGCGCTTGCAGCACGCTGCCGCTCTCACGGAGCGAAGATGGTGGTCCATCCAGCCTCTGCAGCTTGCAGATGTGGCTGGAGTTCCGGTGGAAGTGATCCTGCAACTCGCCACGACAGCACCGGATGCAGCTGGATGGCTGCATCTCAGGCAAGCGGACGAATGATTTCCAGGATATCGCCCAGCAAGGCCTGCGCGGTGACTTCGGCGCCCGCGCCCGGGCCCTGGATGACCAGCGGCTGGACGTTGTAGCGCGAGGTGGTCAGGGCGAACTGGTTGTCGGTGCCCGAGAGCGGCGCGGCCGGATGGCCCGGCTGCACGATGCGCAACCCGACACGGGCGCGGCCATGCCGGTCCAGTTGGGCCAGATAGCGCAGCATGCCGCCCTGTGCGAGGGCTTCGGCGTGGCGCGCCGCAAGCGACTCGTCCAGCTCGTGCACGCGCTCGAGGAAGACCTCCAGCGGCAGCGAGCGCAGCGCTTCGGGTACCAGGTTCTCCACCTCGACGTCGCCGGATTCGAGCGCGAATCCGGCGCTGCGCGCCAGGATCAGCAGCTTGCGTGCCACATCCTGGCCGGAAAGGTCGTCGCGCGGGTCCGGCTCGCTGTAGCCCAATTCGCGCGCCCGGCAAAGCAGGACCGAAAACGGAACTCGACCGTCGTACTCGCTGAACAGCCATGACAGCGAACCGGAAAACACGCCTTCCAGCGCCAGAAGCTCATCGCCGCCCGCGCGCAGGCGTCGCAGGGAGGAAAGCACGGGAAGACCGGCACCCACGGTAGCTGCATCGCCATACTGGCTGCCACTGTGCTGCAATGCGGCGCGCAGTGCATTCCAGCCGGCCAGATTGCCGCCGGACGCCGATTTGTTGGCCGTGACCACGTGATAGCCATGCGAGAGCCAGTGAGCATGGGTGCCAGCCAGGGTCTCGCTGGCGGTGGCATCGACCACCACTTTGACGCGGGCAGGGCTGGCATCCAGCGCCGCCAGCAGGGCCTGGTTGTCGCGGGCCTCTCCCCCGGTGCGCAAGCGCTCGCGAATGCGGCTATCGGCCAGCTGATCGGGCTGGGTCTGCTGCCAGCGTGAATTGGCTGCGCCCACCAGGTGCACCGAAGATCCCGCTGGCGTGTTGAGCAGACGAAGCCAGGCGCCGCCGACCACGCCCGTGCCGAGCAGGACCACGGCACGATCAAGCTTTGCCGATCGCTGCACATGCCCGGCTGCATGTTCGACCGCAACGTTCATGCAGTCACCACGGCACGTCGTTGAGAGGCCACCAGTGCGCGATCCAGGCCAGCCTTGAGATCGCGCGCCAGGTCGTGCGCATCCTCGATGCCCACCGAGACACGCAGCAGGGTATCGGCGATACCGGCCGTATGCCGGGCCTCGGCACTCATGGAGGCATGCGTCATGGTGGCGGGGTGCGCGACCAGACTCTCCACGCCGCCGAGCGACTCGGCCAGCGAGAACAAGTCCAGCCCGTCGAGAAAAGCACGGATCGCGGCTTCGCCGCCCTCCAGTTCAAAACTGAGCATGGCGCCAAAGCCCGACTGCTGGCGGGCCGCCAGCGCGTGTTGCGGATGGCTTTCGAGCCCCGGGTAGTAGACGGTACGCACAGCCTCGTGTGTGCCCAGGAGCGCGGCAAGATGTACCGCGTTTTCCTGGTGCACGCGCAGGCGGGCACCCAGGGTGCGCAGACCGCGCAGCGTCAGGTAGCTGTCAAATGGCGCACCCGTGAGTCCGATGCAGTTGGCCCACCACTTCACCTGCTCGGCCAGCTCGGGTGTACGTGCGACCACGGCACCGCCGACCACGTCGCTGTGGCCGTTGATGTACTTGGTGGTCGAGTGGATCACCAGGTCTGCGCCCAGCGTCAGGGGCTGCTGAAGCGCCGGGGACAGGAAGGTGTTGTCGACCAGGCACAGCGCGCCGGCTGCATGCGCGGCCTGCGCCACGTGACGGATGTCGGTGATGCGCAGCAGCGGATTGGATGGGGTTTCCACCCAGACCAGGTCCGGCTTCGCGGCCAGGCCCCTGGCCAGGGCCGCAGGATCGGTAAGGTCGGCGAAGTCGACCTGGAAGCGTCCTTTCCCGGCCCACGCATCCAGCAGTCTCCAGCTGCCACCGTAGCAATCATGCGCCGCCAGCACGCGACCGCCTGCAGGAACCAGCTCCAGGACAAGTGCCACCGCGGCCATGCCGCTGGCGGTCACTACCGCGCCGGCACCTTGTTCCAGTTCGGCCAGCGCCTCGGCCAACTGGTCGCGGGTGGGATTGCCGCTGCGTGAATAGTCATAGGTCCGCTTCTGCCCGAAGCCCTCGAAACTGTAGTTTGTCGACAAGTGCAACGGGGGCACGATCGCGCCATGTTGGGTATCGGATTCGATCCCGGCACGAACGGCTCGGGTGGCAGTGGTGGACTCGGTGCTCATGTCGCTCTCCGGATCAAGCGGTTGCAGACGTTTGCGCGGTGGCGTGGCGTTTGCATGAAGTGTGATATCGCGAACTGTCGCGCTCGCGTGGGTTTTCGTGCTCACGGTGACTGCAGGAACTCGCGCAGCAGCGGGGCGAGCTGCGCGGTCTCCTTGAGGAAGGCATCGTGGCCATACGGCGATTCGATGACCGACAGCGACGCGCCGCTGCCGAGCCCGCGCTGCAGGGCGCACAAGTCGGCCAGGGGCACCACGCGGTCCGAAGCAATGCCGATCAGGCTGACCGGCACCTTGATCTGCGCCGGCTGGACGCTGTGAAGATCGATCGACTCAGAAAGTGACAGGTAGCGCCGCGCATCGAAGCGTTCCACGAAACGGGCGCCGGCATGCGCCAGCCAATCCTCGGCGGGAAGGTGGAAACGACCGTCGCGAAACTCTGCATCGCCCGAAAATCGTTGGCGGAACTCTTCGCTGCCGCGATAGGTCGTCATGGCCAACTGGCGCGCCAGCGAGAGGGCTTCGTCGACGTGGCCGGTTTCCAGACCAAACCGGACCATGTTGCGCTGTACCGCACGCTGGGCGCCGGCCAGCGGATCGGCACGATGCGCCCCGGCAATCGCCAGCAAACGTCCCAGGCGCCGTCCATGCCGGGCCGCAAAGGCCAAGCCGACCATGCCGCCATAGGATGCACCGACATAGGCATGCACTCGCTCGATATGCAATGCATCCAGCAATCCGGCCAGTGCCTCGGCCTGATCGAAACTGCTGACCGCAGGTGCATCCAGGTCTCCTGCTGCCAACCAGTCAATGGCCAGCACCTGGTACTGGCGCAGATCGATGGCGTATCCCGCACCCACCTGTTCCTGCCACCAGCCCTGCCCGGCATGTTCAGCCGAGGAACAGGCGTCCCGTCCCGCCGAGATGCCACCCTGGACCACGACCACGGGCGCATGGGCTGCACCGATGCGCAGGAAGTTGACGCACACTTCTCGTGACGTCTGCGCATGCTGAGGTAGCAGACGAATCAGACGGCTGGAGCGCTCGCAGACCTGGCTTGGCGCATGAAGCTGCTGCGCGGCTGAGGCCGGGTCCTGTGAAGCCGCATATGCGGTCGCGTGAAAAGTCATTGCCTTGGCTCCAGATACCGGTACAACCCTGCGCGGTGCTGGAGCGTCGGATCGCGCCGGATCGAAGGATCGGCGCGGTTCGACTCATCTCTCGGCAAGCGCTCTTGCGCCCCGCAGGAGTTGGCACCGTGCGAACCTTTCGATTCGCGGGTTGCCCCGGCGTCAAAGGGCCTGCCCCTCAGCCGGTCTCGATGAGTGTTGGATAGGACGTTATCCCTGTCAGGACCTAGTGTCAATAGACGTCTATACGTCCAGACATCCAGATTCGGCATTATTTTTCCATCATGGGTGTTTCTGCGACTCGCAATGGTTGCGCCTCCGCGAAGAAGCCGGCAGGCTGAGTCCGCGGGCAGCAGGGGCGTTCAGGATCTTGCGGAACGGTCCTCCCTGCAGGACAAGTCGCAGGCAGGAAAGTGGAGCCCTGGCCATGAAACGCACCTTTTCTGGCACGGAGTCGTCTGCGATGCCGCAACCGCCCGTGCGGCCTTCCTGAACGGCAGGGGGTGGTCGATGGCCTTCCCATCGGGTCGCAACAGGCACACCCCCCTGGATGCGCTACCCTGTGGACCCGGTTTTACACGGCATGTCGATGACCACAAACGCGCCAAGGGAACACGGTCGCAAGGTCGATTCACCGCCCCTGGAAAGTACCAGCGGGCAGCTGAAATTCAGCGGGGACAACCGCTTCCATCGCGAGCTCAGGCGCCGGGTCGACGAAGTCTTCCGTCGCCGGGGGCAGGATCCGCGTGACAGCGGCAGAATGTACCTGAAGACCGCCATCATCCTGGTCACTTTTGCCCTGGTCTATGTCGCACTGGTTTTCTTTGCGACCAGCTGGTGGCAGGCATTGCCGCTTGGCGTGCTGTTGGGCGTGGCCACGGCCGGGATCGGGTTCAACATCATGCACGACGGCGGACACCAGGCCTACTCCAGACGCCGCTGGGTCAACCGCCTGATGGCCACGACGCTGGACCTGGTCGGCGGCAGCTCCTATATCTGGCAGTGGAAGCATGCACGGTTCCACCACACCTGGACCAATGTCGATGGCCATGACAGCGACATTGACCTTGGCGTGCTGGCACGTCTTTCGCCCCAGCAGCGCTGGCGCCCATGGCATCGCTGGCAGCACATCTACCTTTGGGCCCTCTACGC
>NZ_JAQIBU010000343.1 GCF_027858935.1 Oleiagrimonas sp.
AGCAGCCGCGCCGCCTTGCGCGCGTCGTCGTAGAACAGCTCGTAGAAATCGCCCATGCGAAAGAACAGCAGCACGTCCGGATGCTCGGCCTTGGTGGCCAGGTACTGGCGCATCAGCGGAGTGTGGGGCGCCGCGCTGGCAGCGGCTTTCACGGTTTTTTTCGGGTCGGTGTGCGACGTGCTTTTCGTGCCCATGCTCTCGATACTGTCCCGCGGGGGTGTGGGCCATTTTCGCGCGTTCGTGCCTTCACTGTCTGCCCGCAACCCGTGCAACCGGTCGCGCAGTGCAACCACAGAGCTTGCCATAGTCGGCATCGATCCATGCGCCGTGGGGGCTTGCCTACGCCTGGTGTGGCGCCTCGCCGAGACCGGCGGCGCGGCGCAGGCGATCGCGCACGGCATGGCCGATCCCGGGATCCCCGGGAGGCACCGCGATCAGGACATCCAGACCCAGGCGGTCCGCCTCGCGCAGACGCTGGTACAAGTGCTGGGCCTGTTCGGCGGGCGATTCGCCCAGCGCCAGCCATGGAATCTGCGCCGGCCAGGTCGGGACGCGGCGCGCCGAAAGCACGCCGGCCCGCAGGCCACGCGCGATGCAGGCGTCGATTTCCTGCTGGACCTGTGCGACCGGTATCAGCACCACGCGGGCCTGCGGCGCATAGTGCAATGACATGCTGCCGGGACTGCGCAGCGTGGGGTCGACGGCGTAGCCGACATCGAGCCCGGCCACCTGCTGCATCGCCTCTGGCGTGATGCTGCCGGGACGCAGGATGCGCGCACGCGCACCAGACAAGTCGACGATGGTGGACTCGATGCCCAGCGCGCAGGGCCCGCCGTCGAGCAGCAGGTCGACGGCGTCGCCCAGTGCCTCGCGCACGTCCTGCATGGTGGTGGGGCTGATCTTCTTGTGCGGGTTGGCCGAGGGCGCGGCGATGCCGCCGCCGAACTGCTCCAGGACCCGGCGTGCCAGCGGATGCGAGGGCACCCGCAGCGCCACGGTGTCGAGTCCTCCGGTCACGGCATCGAGTACCGTCGGAGCGCGCGGCAGGATGAGCGTCAGCGGACCCGGCCAGAAGGCCTCGGCCAGCTCGCGCGCGACACGTGGGACCTGGCGGGCCCATGCCCCGATCTGCCCGAAGTCATGCAGATGCACGATCAGCGGATGATCCGGGGGGCGGCCCTTGGCGGCGAAAATGCGGGCCACGGCGTGCGCATTGCCGGCGTCCGCGCCCAGGCCGTACACGGTCTCGGTGGGCAGTCCGATCAGCCCACCGCGGCGCAGCACCTGGACCGCCTTGCGGACCTCCTGGCCTTGTGCCTGCGGGCCCGGCGACACTTCGCCGGGCGCCCCGTCAAGGGGATCGTTCATGCCGTGGCCTGCCACTGCAGCGCGCCGCAGTAGCGCTTGAGCGGCCCTGGCTGATCCGGCATGGCGAACAGATGGATCCAGCCGTTGTCGACCAGCTCACGCACCGCCTCGTGCTTGGCAATCAACGCATTGATCGCGTCGATCGGGGCGGCAATCACCACCGACAGACGCAAAGGTTCGTGCACCCAGCGCTGGCCGTCATGCAGCGACTGCAGGGGCAGTCCGGTACGCAGGTTGCCCCCGTTGCCCTCCAGGACTCCAAGCTTGCCGACCACGTTGTGCAGTACCTTGTTGCCGCAGCCGAAGGCCGTGTTGTCCACCGTCGAGCCGTAATACTGCAGGTTGATCCATGAGCCGACGATCATGGGCGCGGTCATGATCGATTCGAGGACGGCAAAGTCCTGGTCCTGACGCCAGTCGTAGGAGTTGAGGAACGCACGTCCCTGCAGGTCGAGGTGTGCGGTGCGGTGACGGGGCGCCACCACGAAGGCGGCGCAACCGGCCAGTCCCCATTCGGGACGGACCTGGCTCCAGTCGCGACTGCGGGCCATGATTTGTGCATGGACCGCACCCGCGCGGCGCAGGTTCAGTCCGCCGGCGCGCTCGATCCGCGTACGCTCGCCCGCCGCTTCGGCCCAGACCTGCAGCTGTTCCAGGTCCCCGGCATGCGTGGCGGGCAGGTCTTCGGTGTCGAAAAGGGTCAACGCATCGGTGGTGGTGTTGTGCAGCGCGCCGACAAACCACGTGTCCTCGGGGATGGGCATGCCGCGTGCGCTGAGTTCCTTGCGCACGTGCGGGTCGTTGAGCACGGCGGCCGCCACGCGCGCATTGGCCTCGCCGGAATGCCCGCCGCATGCGCCGCAGTCCAGGCCGCTGGCGTGCGGGTTGTTGATCGAGGTCGCGGCGTGCCCGGCCAGCACCACCAGTCGGGCAAAGTCCTGCCGCAGCGACATCGCTTTCAGGGCACCCTCGGCCAGTTGTACGCGGGTATCCAGCGGCAAGCCGCTGGCGTGGCCGTGATCTGAAGCGGGCGTGATGTCCGGCGCCAGCCTGGGGATCAGGTGGTCGTCGATGCCGTCGGTGGCGGGGTGCGGAACCGGGCGGCTGAAACCGAAACCGTCGGTGACCAGCTTGCCCAGGTAGATCCAGCCCATGGTTTCCACGAAGGCGAACGATGAGACCGCCGCAAGCTTGAACCAGCGCCAGGAGGCCGACACGCGCAGGCGCAACTGACGCAGGTGGACAAAGCCCGACTCCTCCTGCGACGAGGCCGCCTTGACCCGTTCGCGCACGCGCACGGCCGGGGTGATCAGCGCTGGACACTGGGCGCCCCCGTGGGCGTGGCCCAGCGGCACGAATTCGATTGGCATGCCGAAGAAACCCGCCACGCCGAGGGTGTCGATCGCGGGGGACTCGCTTTCCAGCGCGCGGCGGAAGACTTCCGAACGCACGTCGATGCAGAACGCCGCCTGCACCGCCTTGCGGGTGGTTTTCGGCGCCTGTGGCGGCGTGCGCAATTGGTCCAGCATGCCCCGTTGCCAGCCGATTTCGTAAGCCAGCTGCAGCAGGTGGTCCAGTGCCCGTTCCGCGTCGACGGGTCCGGGCGGCTGCAGTTGCCCACGCGCCTGCGTCCACTGCGTGGCCACCGCCTCGTGATCCTCGAACGAGGCAAGGATCGCCACGTCCCACGCCAGCCGGACGGCCAGCAGTTCCATCAGGGTCGAGTCACTGCGCTGGTGCAGTTCGCTCTGCCAGCCGCGGTAGCGGGCATACCCGGCCCATCCATCCATGCTCATCAACAAGCGGTGCAGGTAGTCCGCGAGCCCGCTCTCGGGGATCTGCAGGCGCGCCACGCCCTCGCGGATCATCGCTTCGGCCGTGTCCGGCAGGGCCTTCACGATCTTGCGGAATCCGGTCAGCCCCATGATCTGGGGCGTGCGGTCAATCCGGGCATGTTCACGCCATGCGGCGTAGGGGCCAAGGTGCCGCGAGGGGGACAGCCACAGGGCCTGTCCCTGGTCGAAATGGCTGGCCGCCCACAGCGAGATCTGTTCCGCTGCCAGCGCCGCCCAGTCGTATCCGGTGGCCTGGCTGGCGGCGTCTGCGGCCGTCGCCAGAGGCCGCGGTGCGGACGATTCCGAGGCCTGCACGCGACGCTTCAGTGCGTCGATGTCCTCGGGCAAGGCATCCGTGCTGTCGTTCTGCTGCAAGGCCAGCGCCAGATCCTTGTCGCGGATGCGGCCGTCGGCCATGGCCTTGCGATAGAACGCACGCGGCATGGTCATGCGCGCCCCCGCGGCGCGTGCCACCAGTTGCGCCGCAGCGGCAAAGCTGTGGTTGGTCAGGCCCAGGAACGGATTGACCGCCACGAAATGCTGGATCGGCCACAGCGGCGCGATGCGGCCGCCAGCGCGCTCGACCATGTCCTGCAGCGTGACTGGTGCCACATCCGGCGTGGCGGGCGCGGTGCAATCGTGCGAATGAAACGGGTGTGCATGGAGACTCATTGGGTCGGTATCCTTGATGCGGCGCGAGGATCTGCTGGCGGCCCGGCATCGCGGCGCAGCGCGCCGACCATCCGGTTGAAATAGGCATTGATGTACAGGCCGTTGGCCAGATGCACCCGCGTGCTGCGCCACGCGGGTCGATGCAGCCATACCGGGGACAGGCCCTGCAGCACCGCGACGGCAGCAAACGACACGATCGCCAGCCCCATGATCAGCAGGCCCAACGCATCGGGTTGTGGGATCGGCGGCAGGATGGAAGCGGTCACCCGGACCACGAAGCTTTCCAGCACGAAATAGGCGACCGTGCTGGCGCCCGCTGCGACCAGCATGCGGGCCAGCATTTTGCGCCGGGCCCCGGCATGCATCGCCGGCACCATCAGCATGCTCACGCCCAGCACCAGAATGCCGCCAAGGGTCAACACCGCGGCCTCGCCACGCGCAAACACGCCCCAGATCCAGCCGATCGCGGCATACAGGGCCAGTGCCAGCGCCAGGCTGGTCAGCACGGGCAGGATCCGCGGGCGGGTGTTGGAGGGTGCAGGGGCCACTTCGACCACGCTGCCGGAGGACAGGAAGGCATGCGCCTTGTACAGCGAGTGGGCCACCAGATGCAGCAGTGCAATCGCGAACGCGCCCAAACCACACTGCAGCGTCATGAAGCCCATCTGCGCCACCGTCGACCAGGCCAGCGAACCCTTCACGCTGGTCTGGGTCAGCATCACCACGCCACCGAACAACGCGGTGAATCCGCCAACCAGTGCGATTAAATGCAGCGCTGGTTCCGACACCAGCATGACGTCGGCGAAGCGGATCATCAGGAAACCGCCGGCATTGATGATGCCGGCGTGGAGCAGGGCGGAGACCGGTGTCGGCGTGTCCATCACCTCCGGCAGCCAGCCCTGGCTGGGAAACTGGGCCGACTTGAGCAGGGCGGCGATGCCGATCAGCAGGGCGGCCACCTGCACGGACGCGTGCGGCGCCCCGGGTGCCAGGGTGTGCGCACGCGTGAGAATGGTGGCGATGTCGGTGCTGCCGAAGGCCATGATCAGCAGCACGCTTGCGCCGATCAGGCACACGTCGCCGATGCGCGCCAGGATGAACTTCTTGTGCGCGGCCATGCGTGCCGGACGGCGCTCGCGATAGAACACCAGCAGGCGATGCAGCGTGAGGCTGGTGGCGATCCAGGCCACCACCAGCTGGGTCAGGTTGCCGGCCAGCACCATCGCCAGCACTGCGGCCAGGGTCAGGCACAGCCCGCTCATGAAGGCGCCCTGGCGGGCATCGCCATCCATGTAGTTGCGGCTGTACTGCACCACGATGACGCCGACAAAGGCGACCAGCACGAACATGCTGCAGCTGACGGCATCCAGCCGCACCGACAGGCCCGTGCCCATGCCTCCGAGGAGCGGGCCCGTCGTGGCACCGAGTGTCGCCACCAGCGCCACCGCAAGCAGCGCCATCAGCAGCGCGGCCGCCGTGGCCAGTCGGCACAGCAGCAGTCGTAGCCGTGGTCGTGGGCTGCGCGCATCTGCCGGCCACCAGGCCGCGAGCAGCAGCGCTGCGGGGGCGAGCAGGGCCAGGTTGGCAAGGACGGGGGGCATCGGGTTCTCCGCGGTGGGGCAGGGTGCGCGAAGAAGGTACTGCAATTTGACTATTCTATAAAATTCATTGTATGAAACATTTCAATATATAAAAAAGAACGTTCTGTGCGCGCACTCAATTACAACCACTTGCGCTATTTCTGGGCCGTGGCCCGCGAGGGCAATCTCACCCGGACCGCGGAAAAGCTGCGGGTGTCGCAGTCGGCGCTGTCGATCCAGATCAGGAAACTCGAGACCCAGTTGGGTCACGATCTGTTTGAACGCAGCGGAAGGCAATTGCGACTGACCGAGGCGGGCCGCATCGCGTTCGATCACGCCGAGACGATCTTTGCCGGCGGCGCCGAACTGCTGGCTACGCTGAAGGACCGGCCCGAAGATCGCCGGTCCATTCTGCGCGTGGGCGCCCTGGCCACGCTCTCGCGAAACTTCCAGATCGGTTTCCTGCGCCCGCTGCTGGCGCGCGAGGATGTCGAGGTGATCGTGCGTTCCGGCAGCACGGCGCATCTGCTGCAAAGTCTCGAGGCGCATCGGCTGGACGTGGTGCTGGTCAACGTTGCGCCGCAGCGCGATGCCGCCACGCCATGGATATCCCATCCGATCGCCGAACAGCCCGTAAGCCTGATCGGCACGCCGGCGCGCATCGGCGAGGGCGGCCCGCTGGCCCGCCTGCTGGCCCGCGAACCGCTGGTGTTGCCGACCATGGAGAGCAGCGTTCGCATCGGATTCGACGCCTTGATCGACCGCATGGGACTGCGCGTGCGAATCGCCGCGGAGGTCGACGACATGGCGATGATGCGGCTGCTGGCACGCGAGGATCTCGGACTGGCGGTGGTGCCACCGATCGTGGTCAAGGACGAGCTCGCCAGCGGGCGGCTGGTCGAGGTGGAGCAACTGCCTCATCTGAGCGAAACATTCTTCGCCGTGACCATGAAACGGCGCTTTCCGAACCCCTTGCTCAGGCCATTGATTGCGCCGCGCGAGGCCGGGGCGTTGATCGAATGATGCCAGGGTCGAACAGATGTCCGGAGACGAGCCACGGCGGTGGTCATGGTCTGCGCAGCGCAATTTCATGCTCGTGGGCCTGGCCCGTTATCATGTGGCGTGCCCTGATCCACGATCGCGGCCGCCCGTGTCCTTCGCCTGATCGCATCCGGAACGACCTGCATGACCACACGCCTTGAGCTGACCCGTCCCGACGACTGGCACCTGCACCTGCGCGACGGCGCGGTGCTGGCCTCGGTGCTGCCGGACACGGCGCGGCGCTTTGCACGCGCCATCGTCATGCCCAATCTCAAGCCGCCGGTGACCACAGTGGCGCAGGCCCGGGCCTACCGCCAGCGGATCCTCGCGGCGTTGCCGGCGGGGATGATATTTGAACCGCTGATGACGCTGTACCTGACCGAGGCCACCACGCCTGCGGAAATCGCCCTGGCCAAGGCCAGCGGCATCGTGCATGCGGTCAAGTACTATCCGGCGGGCGCGACCACCAACTCCGATCAGGGCGTGCGCGATCTGTCGCGCGTGCAACCGGTGCTGGAGGCGATGCAGGAGCATGACCTGCCGCTGCTGATGCACGGCGAGGTCACCGACCCGTCGGTGGACATCTTTGATCGCGAGCAGGTCTTCATCGACCAGCACCTGTCGCCGCTGGTGTCGCGTTTCCCGGGACTGCGCATGGTGCTTGAGCACATCACCACCCGCAACGCGGTCGAATTTGTCCGCGATGCGCCCGCCCATGTCGCCGCCACGATCACCGCGCATCACCTGCTGCTGGACCGCAATGCGATCTTTGCCGGCGGACTCAACCCGCACCACTACTGCCTGCCGGTGCTCAAGCGCGCGCGCCATCGCGAAGCGCTGGTGGAGGCGGCCACCAGCGGCAGCCCGAAGTTCTTCCTGGGCACCGACAGTGCGCCGCATCCGCTCCACGCCAAGGAAACCGGTTGCGGCTGTGCCGGCATCTATACCGCGCATGCCGCGATCGAACTGTATGCCGAGGCGTTCGAGGCGGCCGGGCATCTGGACCGGCTGGAAGGCTTTGCCAGTTTCCACGGACCCGACTTCTACCGGTTGCCCCGCAACAGCTCGCGGATCACGCTGGAAAAACGCGCCTGGACCGTACCGGCCGAGTTCCCGTGCGGTGATACGCCAGGGGTGCCCTTGCGCGCCGGCGGCACCATCGCCTGGATGCTTGACCCGCAAGCACGGGTATCCTGACCGGCGATTGCCGGGCTTGCTGCGCACAATCCGAAACGGAGCTCACTCGATGTCCCCACGCACCATCCCCACCGATGAAGACCTCGCCACGCTGGTGCGTGATATTGGCGCGCTGGTGCAGCACAAGCAGCTGATGCTGGTGACGGCCGAGTCCTGCACCGGTGGCTGGATTGCCAAGGTGGCCACCGACCTTGCCGGCAGCTCGTCCTGGTTCGGGTGCGGTGTGGTGGCCTACAGCTACGAGGCCAAGGAAGCGTTGCTGGGGGTCAATCCGCGCACGCTGGAGGACACCGGCGCGGTCAGCGAGGAGACCGTGGTGGAAATGGTGGCCGGCGCGCTGGCACGCTTCGGCGCCGGCGTTGCGGTGGCGGTGACCGGCATCGCCGGCCCGGGCGGCGGCACCGAGGACAAGCCGGTCGGCACGGTCTGGATTGGCTGGAAGCGACGGGGTGGCTACGCGCATGCCCAGTTGTTCCATTTCGGGGGCGACCGCGAGGCCGTGCGCAGGCAGACCGTGGCTGCGGCCCTCGAAGGCATTCGGAAGATTCTTACGGACTGACGCGGCCCCGGCCTTCGCGCGGTTCGGTTCGGGTGTGGGATACTGGGCATCGCGACGTGCGCGCCATGTGTCGCAGTCCGTGAGAACCGATGCGCGCACGCTGGGGCATCACAACTTTTTCTCCTGAGGTATCGACGATGGACGACAACAAGCGCCGTGCGCTGACATCAGCGCTGAGCCAGATCGAAAAGCAGTTCGGCAAGGGCGCTGTCATGCGCATGGGAGACCACGTCCAGGTCGCCATCGAAACCGTGTCGACCGGCTCCTTGGGCCTGGATATTGCGCTGGGGGTGGGTGGCCTGCCGCGCGGACGCGTGGTCGAGATCTACGGGCCGGAATCCTCGGGCAAGACCACATTGACCCTGCAGGCCATCGCCCAGTGCCAGAAGAAGGGTGGCACGGCCGCCTTCATCGACGCCGAGCACGCGCTGGACCCGAGCTACGCCGAGAAGCTGGGCGTGAACGTGGACGACCTGCTGGTCTCGCAGCCGGACACCGGCGAGCAGGCCCTGGAGATCGCCGACATGCTGGTGCGTTCCAACGCCGTGGACATGGTGGTGATCGACTCCGTTGCCGCGCTCACGCCCAAGGCCGAGATCGAGGGCGAGATGGGCGACTCCCACGTCGGCCTGCACGCGCGCCTGATGAGCCAGGCGCTGCGCAAGCTCACCTCCAACATCAAGAAGTCCGGCTGCCTGGTGATCTTCATCAACCAGATCCGCATGAAGATCGGCGTGATGTTCGGCAGTCCCGAGACCACCACCGGCGGCAACGCGCTGAAGTTCTACGCCTCGGTACGCCTGGACATCCGTCGCATCGGCGCGGTCAAGAAGGGCGACGAGGTGATCGGTTCGCAGACCCGCGTGAAGGTGGTCAAGAACAAGGTGGCACCGCCGTTCCGCAAGGCCGAGTTCGAGATCCTGTACGGCGAGGGCACCTCGCGCGAGGGCGAGATCATCGACATGGGCGTGGAGCAGAACCTCATTGACAAGGCCGGCGCCTGGTACAGCTACAACGGCGATCGTATCGGCCAGGGCAAGGAGAACGTGCGCCAGTTCCTGAAGGAAAACCCGGCCATCGCCGACGAGATCGACGCCACGCTGCGCGAGCGCCTGCTGGTCGGTGGCGGCGCCAAGTCCGATGCCAATGACGCGGCCGAGGACGATACCGTCGCCGAAGAGGCCTGAGCCGAGCGTGCCTTGCGGCATGCTCCCGCATGAGGCTTCCCGGACAGCCGGTCGCGCGTCGACCGGCTGTCTTGTCGTGCATGGTCGGTGTGCATGAAGCGCACCGGCAGGGACAAGGCGCAAAAACGTCCTGCCTACGACAAGGCGCTGGCGCTGTTGGCGCGGCGGGAATATTCGCGCCGCGAACTGCATGAGCGCCTGCTGCGCGATGGTTATGCCCGCGACGAGACCGGAGAGGCGCTGGATCGGCTGGCCAGTGACAATTACCAGAGCGATGTCCGCTTTGCCGGGATGCTGGTGCGCAACCGCATCGAGCAGGGGTATGGGCCGCGACGCCTGCAGGCCGAGTTGCGTACCCATGCCATCGATGATGCGCGCATCCAGGCGCTGATCGATGCGGCCGAGGTCAACTGGCGCCGTTCGGCCCAAGCGCAGTTGCAGCGACGCTATGGCGCCAGTCCGGTGGCCGAATTCGCCGAGCGCGCCAAGCGGGCACAGTTCCTCTTGCGTCGCGGCTTCGACGCCGCCACAGTAAACGCTGTCACTCGCGCCGAAGTGGACGATGCGGACGATGCCGACGATTGATGGTCGTGCCTCGGGACCCCGTGTCGCTGCGGCGTATACCCTACATCACATACATTGTCCAAGTGCATGAAAACAGCAGATATTCGCGCGCGATTCCTTGAATTCTTCCGTGATCGCGGGCACACCATCGTGCCCTCCGCACCACTGGTCCCGGGCAACGACCCGAGCCTGATGTTCACCAACTCGGGCATGGTCCAGTTCAAGAACGTGTTCCTGGGCAGCGAAAAGCCCGGCTACGTGCGCGCCGTCGACGTGCAGCGCTGCCTGCGCGCGGGCGGCAAGCACAACGACCTGGATTCGGTCGGTTACACGGCCCGCCACCACACCTTCTTCGAGATGCTGGGCAACTGGTCGTTTGGCGACTATTTCAAACGGGAGGCCATTGCCTGGGGTTGGGAACTGCTGACCAAGGTCTTCGGCCTGCCCGCCGACAAGCTCACGGTGACCGTGTACCAGACCGATGACGAGGCGTTCGACATCTGGAAGAACGAGATCGGCGTGCCGGCCGAGCGCATCATCCGCATCGGCGACAACAAGGGCGCGCCGTATGCTTCGGACAATTTCTGGCAGATGGCCGATACCGGCCCCTGCGGTCCCTCCAGCGAGATCTTCTACGATCACGGCCCGCACATTCCCGGGGGGCCGCCCGGATCACCCGAAGAGGACGGTGATCGCTACATCGAGATCTGGAACCTGGTGTTCATGCAGTTCGATCGCCAGCCGGACGGCACCATGGCGCCTTTGCCGGCACCGTGCGTGGATACCGGCATGGGCCTGGAACGGCTGGCGGCGATCCTGCAGGGCGTGCATTCGAACTACGAGATCGACCTGTTCCAGCGACTGATCAAGGCTGCCGCCGAGGTCACCGGCACCCACGACCTGGAGAACAAGTCGCTGCGCGTGATCGCCGATCACATCCGCGCCTGCGCCTTTCTCATTGTCGACGGCGTGATGCCGTCCAACGAGGGCCGTGGCTACGTTCTGCGGCGCATCATCCGACGCGCGCTTCGCCACGGCTGGATGCTCGGGACCCAGGGCGAGTTCTTCTGCAGGATGGTTGCCCCGCTGGTGGCCGAGATGGGCGAACCCTATCCGGAACTGGCCCGGCAGCAGGGGGTTGTGGAAAAGGCCCTGCGTCAGGAGGAGCAGCGCTTCGGCGAGACGCTCGAGCTGGGCATGAAGCTGTTCGAGGACGTGGCCGCCGCCAGCGACGGCAGGACCATTCCGGGCGAGGATGCGTTCCGTCTGTACGACACCTACGGCTTCCCGGTCGATTTGACCGCCGATATCGCGCGTGAGCGCGACATGACGGTGGACATGGACGGCTTCGAGAGGGCCATGCAGGCGCAGCGCGAACGTGCCCGTGCCGCCAGTCGTTTCGAATCCAGGGGCATGCTTCCGGCGGACCTGATCAGCACGCTGGAACGGACCGAGTTCCTTGGCTACGACCGGCTGGAAGAGGGCGGCCTGAAGGTGCTGGCGATCGTGCGCGACGGAAGCGCGGTCGATGCGCTGTCCGATGGCGAATCGGGCATCGTGCTGCTCGACCGCACGCCGTTCTATGCCGAGTCCGGCGGTCAGGTGGGTGACTGCGGCGATCTGCGCGGCGACGCGGGTCAGCTTGAGGTGACCGACACACAGAAAATGGCCGGCAGTTTCCATGGTCATGTCGGCCGCTGGCACGGCAGCGGCACGTTGCGCGCGGGGCAGACCCTCACGGCCGTGGTCGACGGTACCCGCCGCCAGGCGATCGTGCTCAACCACTCGGCCACGCATCTGCTGCACGCGGCACTGCGCGAGGTGCTGGGCACGCATGTGACGCAGAAGGGTTCGCTGGTGGCTCCTGACCGCCTGCGTTTCGACTTTGCAAACGAACAGCC
>NZ_JAQIBU010000357.1 GCF_027858935.1 Oleiagrimonas sp.
CGCTCCGATTCACCCGACCCCGGCGCCTTGAGGTCCATGACCTTGCGTACCCGCGGGTCGACTTCGGCCACGTCGAGTGCGCCGGACGTCTCCAGTGAGACCTCGTGGCCGGCGTCACACAGTTTGCGCAGCAGCACCAGACAGCGCTTCTGTGCCAGCGGCTCGCCTCCAGTCACGCACACATGGCGCGTACGGTAGCCACCGACCTCGTCTACGATGGCTTCGATCGCCTGCCACTGTCCGCCCTGGAACGAATACTCGGTATCACACCAGACACAGCGCAGAGGACAGCCGGTGAGACGCACGAACACGGTCGGCCAGCCGACGGCATCGGCCTCACCCTGGATGGAATGGAAAATTTCACACACGCGAATTCGCAGCGGCGGATCGGCTATCGGCGTCGAGGCCGACCCATCGGTAACCTGAATGACCATCGGACTCAGTTCGCCTGGCGCAACTGAATGTCCTGCAGGCGCTGCTGCGCGAGATTCGCCACGGAACTACCGGGATACCTGGAGACCACCTTGTTCAGCGTCTTCACTGCGGCATCATCCTGGTGCAGGGCATCCTGGCAATAGCCTGACTTGAGCAAGGCGCCGGGGGCCTTTTCGCTGTCCGGATACAACTGCAACAGTTTCTGGAACGTCTTCAGTGCGACGTCGAAGTTCTGCACGGTGTAATAGGACTCGCCCAGCCAGTAGAAGGCATTGGGCGCCAGCGTGCTGTTCGGGTGCGCCTCGATGAAGGTCTGGAACTGCCGCGAGGATTGCAAGAACTTTCCGTTGCGCAGGGCCGTGAAGGCGGCGTTGTATTCCTGCTGAATCGCTTGCGGGTCAGCCGAGGCCGCGGGCTCTGCACTGCTGGATGGGGACGCCGGGGCTTGCGTAGTGGATGCAGAAGCCGTCATCGCGGCAGATGTACCCGTACCGGTCGAGGCCGCCGCTTCCGGACCACTGGAGGCCTGCGCGGGAGTGCTGGAGCTCTCGAGCTTGCGCAGTCGCGAGTCGAGGTCGACGTATTGATCCTTGTTGCTCTGCTTGAGCAGTTTCATCTGGTGCTGCAGCACCTCGATCTGGCCCTGCAACTGCTGGACCTGAGACTGGAGTGCCTGCACCTGGTTGACCAGTATCGAGCCTTGCTGGTCCTTGTTGCTGGCTTGCTGGCTCTGCTGCGCCTGCTCCAGGCGAGCCACGCGCTCGGCAAGACTGAGCCGCTGGGCGTGCGCCGGCTGGCTGGTCACCATCAACAACAGCATGGCGGCTGCACAAGCAGCCGCCATGCTGTAACCGACAGTCATCTTACGTGTCGATGCTGGTGTCATTACTTGACCGTGTATTCAATCTCGACACGGCGGTTCTTGGCCCAGCACGCCTCGGTGTGCTCACGGCACACCGGACGCTCTTCACCGTAGCTGACCACGGTGATCTGGTCGGCCGAAGCACCGTCCGCCTCAAGCGCTGCGGCAACGGCATTGCCGCGACGCTCGCCCAAGCCGAGATTGTACTCGCGGGTGCCCCGCTCGTCGGTGTTTCCGGTCAGGCGCACGCGTGCATCCGGACGATCCTGCAGGTACTTGGCATGGCACTGCATGATCTGCTCGTACTGGGGCTTGATTTCGCTCTTGTCGAAATCAAAGTAGACCGTCCGCTGCCGCAGGCAGGAATTGGTGTCCAGATCGGCCGGCATGAAGCCGGTCGGCTGCGGCGGCGGCGCCGGTTGGGCCTTCGGTGGCGGAGGTGGAGGCGGCGGCGCCGGCTTCACTTCCTTTTTGGTGCAAGCCGCCATGCCTGCTACACACAGCAGCGTGACGAGGGTAATGCGGACGCTCTTGTTCATGGCAATTTCCTTCTACTCTTGAGTTTCCGGGATCTTTTGTATTACAGGCCAGTGGTACAGCTTTTTGGCAGGGTCACGGTTTTCGGTACGGACCCCAGGCTGGTTCGCGCACATCACCGTTGGATAAGACGAGCCGTTGCCGGACCTTCCCGTCCGCTGATACCGCATACAAGACGCCACGCAATCCATCGGTGGCGGCGTACAACAACATGCTTCCATTGGGAGCGAAACTCGGCGAATCGTCAAAATCTCCAGGAGACACAAAATGCTCCAGGCCGCCGAGGCTACGGTCCATTATCGCAATACGATACACGTTCCCCTTGCCTTGCACCATTGCGATCTGCTTACCGTCATAGTCAACCGCAGCGGCTGCATTGTAACTGCCCTGGAACGTGATACGCGTGGGCGTTCCCCCCGATGCGCTGATCTCGTACAGCTGGGGGTTACCTGACCGATCCGATGTGAAGATGATCTTGTTCGTACCCGGCACCCAAACTGGCTCGGTGTCGATTCCGTAGTTGTGGGTCAGCCGGGTTTCCTTGCCCGTTGCCAGGTCGATCACATAGATTTCGGGGTTGCCGATGAACGACAACGAAACGGCCAGTTTGGTCCCGTCCGGGGAAAAGGCCGGAGCGCCATTGATCCCCTTGCGCCCAGAGATCAGCCGCCGGGCACCCGTGGCCAGATTCTGGATGTAGATGGCCGAGTTACCGCTTTCAAACGAAACATAGGCCAGCTCCTTGCCATCCGGCGACCAGGCCGGGGACAGCAGCGCCTCGTGGGACCGGACCACCACCTGCGGGTTATAACCGTCCGAGTCTGCCACAATCAACGAATACTGCATGTTCTTGCCCGTGCCCACCGCCGTGATATAGGCGATGCGGGTATAGAAAGCGCCGGGTATGCCGGTGATCTCCTTGTAGATGGCATCCGCGATCTGGTGCGCCACCCCGCGCAGGTCGTCGGCCTGACCGGACATGCTCCCCTTGAGCATGTTTTTCTGGGTATTCACGTTCCACAACTCGTAGTTGATCGTGAACGCACCTTTGGCGCCGTTGGAGACGTGGCCCACAACGATGTAGTCCTGCTTGAGCAAGCTCCAGGTGTTGAACTTGATCTCACTTCCGCGCGAGGGGAATTCAACCACATCGCCCCGATCAAGCGTACGGAACTTGCCGGAACGCGCCAGATCGTTGTCGATCACACTGCTGACCTTGGTGGTCGGCGGCGGACCGATGGTCTCGTTTGAAAAAGGCACCACCGTGATCGGTATGGCCGACTTGGTGCCATTGACGATATTGATGTCCAGTCCTTTGGACTGGGCATGTGCCGGGCCCGGAACAAGGGCGACCGTGGCCACAAGGGCAAACCAGAGGGCGAGCATGGATCTGAATGTACGCATCAGTTTTTGACCATGAAGTGAAGCGTGATAGAGCGATTGAATACGGACTCGAAGCCACGATAGGGCAATGGCGCAGCCCGCATGACCGCATTTTCCACAGATTTTCGTGCCGCGGCATCAAACGGACAGTCGGGCTCGACATGGGCGCTGATCACCTGCCCGCCCCTGATCTGCACGATACGAATATCGCAACTCGTGCCTTCGGCAATGTTATCGGGTCGCAACCACGCCTGTGTGACAGCATTCATGATCGCGGCCCGGTACTGCGCCAGGAGTCCCTGGTCGGTGCCGGCCTGGCCCGTGCGTGCCTTTTCCGCTGAAGGTGCAGTGGTCGGCGCATCGGCCTTGGGATGCTTCTGGTCATCGAGCTGCGCCAGTTTCTTCGACTGGAGACGGGCTTGCTCATCGGCCTTGAGGCTCTGCTGCCTGAGACGGTCCATCTGCTTGAAGAAATTGTCGATCTCCGGATTCTGCTGTGCGTCCAGCTCGGACATGCGCTGGCGTTCCCGCGCCTTTTGCTCGCGCAGCGCCTGCTTGGATTTCTGTGTGGATAGGGCCACCACTTTCTGCTGGTCACGGGTATCGGGATGCTTCGGCGGAGGCGGCAGGGTCTTGATCGGCACCGGCTTGGGTTGGTCCTGCTTCGGGGATGGCGGGGGTGGCGCACTGGGTTTCGGAAACCGGGCTCTGGATGCTCGCGACGGCGCCCCGCTCGGCCCCACCAGTGTGGCTTCGATCACGGGACCCGCAAGAAGCGTCGGCTTGTTGCAGGTCACCGGGTTCCAGCTTCTGGGCAGGCCCAGTGCATTGATGGCGGCCTCGAACGTGTTGCATGAAAGGGTAGCCAGCAGCAGGAAAGCGACCAGCCCAAGGTGCAACAGGGCGGCAAACAGCACACCACGGGAGGTGGCCTGGCGCTCAACGGCGTCCATACTTGGCATCCGGCACGGCGGTCGGCTGGGTCATCAGCCCGACGTTGGGCACGCCCGCCTGCTGCAGCAGCACCATGGCCTGCATGATGCGGCCGTAGTTCACTCGCTCGTCTCCGCCAAACAGGACCGATACGCCGGGATTGTTGCGCACGAAGGCGCCGACCTTGGCTACCAGCGTCTTCGCATCGACCGGTTCGCGCTTGGCTGCGCCGAGGGTCAGATACAGGTTGCCATCCTTGTCCAAACTCACCAGCACCGGCTGCTTGTCCTTCTGCAGGGACTTCGCGGCCGCCTGCGGCAGCTTGATGTCCACGCCCAGATGCAGCAGCGGGGCAGTCACCATGAAGATGATCAGCAGTACCAGCATCACGTCGATGTAAGGCACGACGTTGATCTCGGCCTTGAGCTTGTGGCGCTTGTGTCGTCGCATCGAGGCACGCATGGCGGTCAGGAGTTCTCGTCGGATTGGATCTGGCGCTGCAGGATCGAGGAGAACTCTTCCTGGAAGGTCTCGTAGCGCGTGGCGATGCGATCGACCTTGTTGGCGTATCGGTTGTAGGCCCAGACCGCGGGGATGGCGGCAAACAGGCCCATGGCGGTAGCGACCAGCGCCTCGGAAATGCCCGGAGCAACCATGGCAATGGTCGCTTCCTTGATGTTGGCCAGCCCCTGGAAGGCCACCATGATGCCCCAGACCGTACCGAACAGGCCGACATAGGGACTGATCGACCCGACGTTGGCGAGGAACTCCAGGTTCTGCTCCAGGCGCTCGACCTCACGTGTGCCAGCTACGCGCATGGCGCGCTCTGACGCTTCCAGTACCGTGCGCGAATCACGACCCGTGCGCTGACGCTGACGCGCGAATTCACGGAAACCGGAACCGAACACGTTGACCACACCCCGGCCGGCCTCGTCCTGAACGCCCACCTCACGATACAGCGCTGCAAGGTCGACCCCGGACCAGAAACGCTCCTCGAACGCATCGGCAGCGCTGATCGCATCCTTCAGCAGCGTGTACTTGCGCACGATGATGACCCAGGAAAAGAAGGAGAACGCCAGCAGCACGATGAGCACCAGCTTCACCGGCAGGCTGGCGTGCAGCACCAGGTCGAGGATATTGAGATTGCCATTCATCGGTCAGGAAATCCTTGCCAGTAGATCGTCGGGTATCTTGCACGGTCGCATGTTCGCCAGGTCCACGCAGGCGACTCGCACGCTTGCCTGAATCAGCAAAGTGCCATCCCGGCGATGGATCGACTGCGCAAACTTCATGCTCGCGGCGCGCAACTGTTCGACCGCGACATGAACATCCAGTTCATCGTCAAGACGGGCAGGCGCAACAAAACCAATATGCATGTCACGCACCACGAAGCCGATTCCGGTGTCGTCGCGCAACCGTTGCTGATCGATTCCGCAAGCCCGAAGCCATTCGCTGCGCGCGCGCTCCAAAAAACGCAGGTATCCGGCGTGATAGACCACGCCTCCCGCATCGGTATCTTCCCAGTACACCCTTATCGGCCAGCTGAATGAAATCGCGGGACCTGTGGTTTCCGTCATGCGCATGCGTTGCAGTGGTGAAGGACCGGGCCATCCTACCCGACCTGCGTTACAGAGTTCGATACGCTCCTGCTCCACCATTCAGGCTGCGGATGGTGCCCAGCGTGGTGATTGAGGGCATGAGCGGACCAGGCTGGTCACCCGGCAAGTGGTCGATACAGGCATGCAGGAAAGTCCCTTTGTCCCTTGCGCATGGTCGCGGCGGAGTCCGCGATCTGCTGCAGTCCATGCTGCATCTGAGGATGCAACCGAATCAGGCAAGGCCTCGGCAATGGTGCGTCGAGCCTTTCGGCGAGGGCGCCAAGGGTGCTGGCTGCGAGACGCGCAAACCCCTTGCCTGGACACACCTGCAAAACGCATCCAAAAGTCGGTTCGGATGCAACCGTCAGGATGCATCCGAACCTGCATCAGCGTCCGGTGTCTGGAAAAGGTCCGCCGCCCTCGCCTGCCCGGGCGGAGGATTCAGGCCCAGATGTTTCCAGGTGCGTGCGCTGGCCATGCGGCCGCGCGCAGTACGCACCAGGTAGCCCTGCTGGATGAGGTAGGGCTCGACGACATCCTCGAGCGTGCCGCGATCTTCACTAAGCGCGGCAGCCAACGATTCCACGCCGACGGGACCGCCATCGAAGTTTTCCACGATCGTGCGCATCAGACGACGATCCAGATCGTCGAATCCCTCAGGATCAACCCGAAGCATGTCCATCGCCGCATTGGCCGCATCGCGGGTGATCTTGCCGTTGCCACGCACTTCGGCAAAATCACGTACCCGGCGCAACAGACGGTTGGCGATACGCGGGGTCCCGCGCGAACGGCGGGCGATCTCTCGCGCACCTTCGACGTCGCAGTCGATCCTCAGAATCCGCGCGGAACGACGCACGATGGCCTGCAACTCGTCGAAACTGTAGAACTCCAGCCGCTGGATAATGCCGAAGCGGTCGCGCAGTGGTCCGGTCAGGAGGCCTGCGCGAGTGGTGGCACCGATCAATGTGAACGGCGGCAGGTCGAGCTTGATCGAGCGCGCGGCCGGGCCCTCGCCGATCATGATGTCGATCTGGAAATCCTCCATCGCCGGATACAGCACTTCCTCGACCACCGGGGAGAGACGATGGATCTCGTCCACGAACAGCACATCGCCCCGATCCAGATTGGTCAGCAACGCGGCCAGATCGCCGGCACGTTCCAGCACCGGGCCGGACGTCGAGCGCAGGTTGACGCCCAACTCATTGGCGATCACGTGTGAAAGCGTGGTCTTGCCCAAGCCGGGCGGACCGAAGATCAGCACGTGGTCGAGCGCCTCCGAACGCCGGCGGGCCGCCTCGATGTAGATCCCCAGTTGTTCACGGACCGTGGCCTGCCCAAGGTACTCGTCCAACCGCTGCGGGCGGATCGAGGCCTCGATGGCGGCGTCCTCGGGAGTGAGGTCGTTGGCGATCAAACGGGAATCGGTCATGCAGCCATTATGACGCCCGGGGTGCCGTTTCGGGAATGTCGCATCGGGCGCTTGCCGAGGATCAGATCTCCACCTGCGCACCCAGCTCGATCAGACGGTTGCCCGGGATCTGGAAGAAAGCCGTGGCCGGCAGCGCATTGCGTGACAGGAATGCGAAGATCTTGTCGCGCCACAGCGCCATGCCCGGACGACGGGAATCGGCGACGATGGTCTCACGCGAGAGGAAGAACGTGGTGTCCATCATGTCGAAGTGCACGCCACGGCGGCCACATTGAGCCAGCGCCAGCGGGATGTTGGGATCCTCGGCAAAGCCGAATCGCAGGGTGATGCGATAGAACTCGCCTTCCAGCGTATCAATCTCGATCCGTTCCTCGGCGTCGGCCACCGGTGTTTCCAGGGTTTCCGCCGTCAACAGTACATTGCGCTCGTGCAGCACCTTGTTGTGCTTGAGATTGTGCAAAAGCGCATGCGGCACCGAGTTCTGGTTGGCGGTGAGAAAGATGGCCGTGCCGGGCACGCGCGTAGGTGGATGTTCGGCAATATTCTCGATGAACGGCTCCAGCGCCAGCCCGCCCTGCTTGATCTCGCGTACCACCAGCTCGCGGCCGCGGCGCCAGGTGGTCATGACCGCGAACAGGCACATGCCCATCGCCAAGGGGAACCAGCCACCGTCGGGAATCTTCAGCGTGTTGGCACCGAAGAAGGACAAGTCCACGGTCAGCAGGATCAGGCCGACGGGAATCACCACCAGCCAATTCCAGTTCCACAGCCTTTTGGCCACGGTCATCACCAGCAGCGTGTCGATAGCCATGGTGCCGGTCACGGCAATGCCATATGCACCGCCCAGCGCCTTGGACGAGCCGAAGAACACCACGGTCAGGATCACCGCCACCATCAACATGCGATTGACGAAGGGCAGGAAGATGTGGCCGATGGCCTCACGCGAAGTGTGTACCACCTGCATGCGCGGCACGAAACCGAGCTGAATGGCCTGACGGGTGACGGAGAATGCACCCGAAATCACAGCCTGCGAGGCAATCACGGCCGCCGCCGTGGCCAGACCGATCATGGGGTAGCGCGCCCAGTCCGGCACCGCGTGATAGAACGGATTGCCGATGGCCTCGGGGTGGTTCAGCAGCAGACCACCCTGGCCGTAGTAGTTGAGCAGCAGGGCCGGCATGACGAAGCCGAACCAGGCGGTGCGAATCGGGGAACGGCCGAAATGGCCCATGTCGGTATACAGGGCTTCGGCACCGGTCACGCACAGCACCACTGCGCCCAGCGCGATGAAGGCAATCACGCCGTGGACCTTGAAAAAGTCGATCGCGTAAATGGGGTTCAACGCTGCCAGCACTTCAGGTGCCTGGATAATGTTCCATACACCGATCACCGCCAGCGCCAGGAACCACAGCACGCAGATCGGCCCGAACAGGGCGCCGACCTTGGCCGTGCCGTGCCGCTGCAGCCAGAACAGCCCCAGCAGCACCACGACTGCCAGCGGCACCACCCAGTGCTGCAGGTGCGGCGCCACGACCTCCAGGCCCTCGACCGCCGACAACACCGAGATCGACGGCGTGATCACGCCGTCGCCAAAGAACAGCGCCGCGCCCAGCAGCGCCATCAACATGACCAGCCGGCGCATGCGCGTGGATCCGCCGACCGCGCGCTGGGCCATGGTCATCAGGGCCATGATGCCGCCCTCGCCACGGTTGTCGGCACGCATCACCAGGCTCACGTACTTGACCGCCACCACGGTGATCAGGCTCCACGTGATCAGCGACAACACGCCGAGCACGGTACTGTGCATCGGCTTGAGGCCATACTCGGGAAGAAACACTTCCTGCATGGTGTACAGCGGACTGGTGCCGATGTCCCCGAACACCACGCCAATGGCGCCGAGCACCAGGGCTGGCATGCTGCCATGCAGCTGCTCGCCGCCTTGTGATGATTCGTTGTGCATCTTTTCGCTCATCTCGATCCTGTCGCTCAGCCGCCCAGTGCGGCACGCAATGCCTTGCGGATAATGGTTTCGGCGTTGTCGCCCTCGGCGGCGGCCTTGCCGGCCAGCCGGCTCGCCTCGGCAGGCTTGTAGCCCAGTTGCTGCAGCGCCACGACGGCCTCGGACTGGGCATCGCGAGGCCCCTGGGAGCCATCCGCCGAACGCCCGGGAAGCGCCGAGGCCAGGCCATCCACGCGGTCACGCAGTTCCACCACCATGCGCTCGGCGGTCTTTTTTCCGATGCCGGGAATGCGGGTCAGTGCGGCCACGTCGCCCGCCTGTACCTGGCGCGCGAATGCGTCGACCGATACACCCGAGAGAACCGCCAGAGCGATTTTCGCGCCGATGCCGCTGACCTTCAGAAGGTTGCGAAACAGGCTGCGCTCGGACTCAGTGAGGAAACCGTACAGCGACACCCCATCGTCCTTGACCGCATGATGGGTCAGCAGGGTGACATCCTTGCCGGTGGCTGGCAGGTCATAGATGGTCGACATCGGCGCTTCGACGTCATAACCGACGCCAGCGACATCGACCAGCAGCCAGGGCGGCTGCTTGGAAACCAGGGTGCCCTTGAGCCGACCGATCATCGCCGACGCCTCCAGGCGTTACGCGGGATTCCCACACGGCCAAGGCTGGCGCGGGTGTGGGCATGGGTCAGGGCGATCGCAAGCGCATCGCCGGCGTCGGCCTGCAGTGGACCTTTCAGACCCAGCAATACGCCGACCATGTGCTGCACCTGGGCCTTGTCGGCGCGGCCGCCTCCGACCACCGACTGTTTCACTTCCGTGGCTGCGTATTCGTGCACCTCGATCCCCTGGCTGACTGCGGCACAGATGGCCGCCCCGCGTGCCTGACCCAGCTTGAGCGCAGAGTCGGGGTTGCGGGCCATGAATACCCGTTCAATGGCCATTTCTGTGGGCCCATGTTCGGCGATGATCGCACACAGGCCGTCATAGATGCGTTTGAGCCGCAGGGGAAACCCGCCATCGCCAAGCACCACAAGGGTTTCGTGATGCACATGCACGCTTCGTCCGCGGGCATCGACGTCGATGATGCCCACGCCGGTACGCTGGCTGCCCGGATCGATGCCGAGAATGCGCGCCGCAGGCGACGCGGCAGCCTCTTGAGGTGAGTCGGGAGTGGTCACGGAAACGATTATCGCGCCTTTCCCGCGACAGCGACCGAACAGCTCGTCATATGGGCCAACCCCGGCTCTTTGCAACACGCTTGCGCAACGCCCGGGCATGGCGCAGCGCGGTCATGCATACGCTTCTGCCGGAAGGTCGGCGTTGGAATACACACTCTGGCTGTCATCGAGGTCCTCGAGCACATCAAGCAGCCGGGCCACGGTCTGTGCATCCTCGCCTTCCAGTGCCACTTCGATGTCGGCGCGCTGGGTGATCTCGGCGTCGTCCGGCTCCAGACCGGCCGCGAGCATGGCGTCCTTCACACCCTGGAAACCGTCCGCATCGGTCAGCACTTCCAGTGCGCCGTCGTCGTAGGCCACCACGTCCTCGGCGCCGGCTTCGATGGCAATCTCGGTGATGCGGTCTTCATCGGCGCCTGGCGCGAACGAGAGCACGCCCAGCCGATTGAACATGTAGGCCACCGAACCCTCGGTACCCAGGTTGCCGCCGAACTTGGAGAATGCGTGGCGCACCTCGGCCACGGTGCGGTTGCGGTTGTCGGTCATGCATTCGACCAGTACCGCGACACCATGCGGCGCATAGCCCTCGTAGCGGACTTCTTCGTACTCCACGCCTTCCAGTTCGCCGGTCGCCTTCTTGATGGCGCGGTCGATGTTCTCCTTGGGCATGGATACCGACATCGCCTTGTCCACCGCCAGGCGCAAGCGCGGGTTGGCATCCGGATCGCCGCCGCCCATGCGCGCAGCCACCGTGATTTCGCGCACCAGCTTGGTGAAGATCTTGCCACGCGCGGCATCCTGTTTGCCCTTGCGGTGCTGGATATTGGCCCATTTGGAATGTCCGGCCATGTGCTGTTTCCGTCGTCAGAAAGTCAAAACGCCGATTCTAATGCAGCCGCACCCGGATCAATAGACCGCCGTGTGCTGCCCGGCCGAGGCATGCTGGAAATGTCCCTCGCGCAGGAATCGGGTGGCCTGTGTGGCGGCCTCGTTGGAAAACAGCAGGCCGCTATGGCTGGCCGTGACCACACAGTGGTCGGTGATCCCGGGGAGGCGCGTCTCGGCCACCGCCACGCTGCCGTCATGATCGCCATGGATATGTCCCAGCGCGGCGCCCAGGCCGACCGGCTTGGAACCGGCGATCACGCCCACCTCGCGTTCACCATCCCATCGGGCCAGACCCTTTTCCAGAAGCGCCTTGCTGTGTCCCAGCATCCAGGCGCCGCCAGCCTCGGCCAGGCGGTGCGCGGTGGCGCTGCCGTTCAGCGGCGAACCCATGCACACGATACGGCCGGGCGGCAGCGTGGTGTCGCCGCGGCACGCCTGCAGCGCCAGCAATCCGCCCAGGCTGTGTCCCACCAGATGCACGGCGCTCGGTGCCTTGTGCAGGCGCTGATGCACCCGCTCCAGCGTGCGCTCCAGCGGCGCGGCCACGCTCATGTATTCGAAGGTGTCGACCTCGAAGCCCGCCTGCTCGAAGCGGTGCTTGAGCATGGCCAGCGCGATGCCGCGCATCCACAGGCCGTGCAGCAGGATCAGTTGGTCGGACATGGGAACGTTCTGGAACTCCGGGAATGCAGGCAAGCTTAATGGGTCAGGGACAACATGGGCTGAAGTGCACGGGCAGTCCGCCAGATTCAGTTGCCTTCCGGTTGAGCATGGAGCCGGGCCGTGCGCTCGGGCGCACGGAAAATCATCAATCGGAGCCCTTCTCCGTCACCACCTTCACATGCAACTCGCCCAACTGCGCATCCCCGACCGCTGACGGGGCATCGGTCATCAGATCCTGCGCGCTGGTGGTCTTGGGAAAGGCGATCACATCGCGGATCGACTCGGTGCCGGCCATCAGCGCGGCAATGCGGTCGATGCCAAAGGCGATGCCACCATGCGGAGGCGCGCCCATGCGCAGCGCCTTGAGAAGGAATCCGAACTTGGCCTCGGCCTCATCCTTGCCGATGCCCAGCAGTTCGAACACCGTCGCTTGCATCTCGGGACGGTGGATACGGATTGATCCACCACCGATCTCGGCCCCGTTGAGCACCATGTCGTAGCCACGACTGACCGCATGGTGCGGATCAGCCACAAGCTGGGCCGGATCGTCCACCGCCGGGGCAGTGAACGGATGATGCAGTGCAACGAAACGACCGGCCTCGGCGTCATGCTCGAACATCGGAAAATCGGTGACCCACAGCGGCTTCCAGCTGTTCTCGACCCGACCACGATCCTTGCCGACCTTCAGGCGCAACGCGCCCATGAATTCGCTGACCGTGCCCCAAGGACCGGCGCCGAACAGCAGCAGGTCGCCATCGGCGGCCTGCGTGGCCTCGAGGATGCCGGACAAAGCCGCCTCGTCCAGGAACTTGGCCACCGGCGAACTGACACCTTCCGAACCGGCCGCGGCGTCATCGACTTTCATCCAGGCCAGGCCCTTGGCGCCATGCTTGGCGGCATGCGCTGCCAACTCGTCGATCTGCTTGCGCGACAACTCCGCGCCCCCCGGCACGCGCAACGCGGCTACACGTCCGTTCGGGTCATTGGCCGGCCCGGCGAAGACCTTGAATTCCACATGCCGCACCGCCTCGGCGATATCGACCAGCTCCAGGTCGATGCGCAGGTCCGGCTTGTCCGAGCCGAAACGGCGCATCGCCTCGTGCCAGGTCATGCGTGGAAACGGGTTCTCCAGGCGCGCGTCGACCACTTCGGCGAACACGTCGCGGACCAGGCCCTCGACATAGCCCTGCACGTCGGCCTCCTTGACAAAGGCAAACTCCATGTCCAGCTGGGTGAACTCGGGCTGGCGATCAGCGCGCAGGTCCTCGTCGCGGAAGCAGCGGGCGATCTGGTAGTAGCGGTCGAAGCCGGCCATCATCAACAACTGCTTGAACAACTGCGGCGATTGCGGCAACGCGTAGAACTCACCGGCATGCACGCGGCTGGGCACCAGGTAGTCACGCGCCCCCTCGGGCGTGGCCTTGGTCAGGATCGGCGTCTCGATATCCTGGAAGCCGTCCGCGTCCAGATGCCTGCGCAGGGCCTGCACCAGACGGATGCGGGTGCGCATCATGCGCTGCATCTGCGGACGGCGCAGATCAAGGTAGCGATAGGTCAGGCGCATGTCCTCGTTCGGCGTCTCGTGCAGCGCGAACGGCAGGTCGCGCGCCGCATTGAGCACCTCGACCTCGGCCGCAAGCACTTCCACGCGCCCGGTCTTCATGCGGTCATTGACCGACACGCGCACACGCACCGTGCCGCGCACCCTGAGGCAATATTCGTAGCCGACCTCGATCGCCGTGGCGAAGGCTTCGACGGTGTCCGGATCCACCACCACCTGGACAATACCCTCGTGATCGCGCAGATCAAGGAACACCACGCCGCCGTGGTCGCGGCGGCCGTCGACCCAACCACAGAGGGTGACGTCCTGGTCAACCAGCGTCTCGTCGACAAGGCCGCAAAAATGGGTGCGCATGGGTAGAAGACTCCAGACCGCCGCAACCGGCGGAAATCACGGGAAAAAGGCCGTCAATCCTACCACGCACGCGGTTGCGCGGCAGTTCCCGGACCTGGATTTGCATCGTTGCGCACTGCATGTTTACCTGAAATAAGGTCCATCACGACCCCAGCCCGATGGTTCATCTGAGCACGCTCGATTACGTTGCCATTGCCACCTATTTCCTGATCACGGCATTGATCGGGGCCCGCGTCGCTCGCGGCAAGACCACCACGGAGGACCTGTTCCTCGCCGGCCGGACCCTGGGCCCGCTGGCGGTCGGATTTTCGCTGTTCGCCGCAAATGTCTCTTCGGACACCCTGATCGGTTTGCCGGGGGCTGCATACCGCACGGGCATCTCGGCCGCCAACTACGAATGGATGGCTGGCGTGGTACTCATCTTCACCGCGCTGTTCGTGCTGCCGGTGTTGATGCGCGCGCGCGTGACGACCATGCCGGAACTGATGGAACGGCGCTTCGACCCGCGCCTTCGCAAGTACCTTTCGGGGGTGACGCTGTTCCTGTCCATCGTGCTGGACACCGCCGGCAGCCTGTACGCCGGCGCTCTGATCATCACCACCTTCATTCCCGGCCTGACGCTGTGGGAAACCACCCTGATCGTGGCCGTGTTCACCGGTATCTACACCGCCGCCGGAGGTCTGCGCGCCGTGGTCTACACCGACGTGATGCAGGCCATCGTGCTGCTCGTCGGTTCGGCGGTGCTGTCGATCACGGTCTTCGGCAAGTTCGGCTACTCGTGGCACAACGTGGTCAAGGCCGTGCATCCCGACAAGCTCTCGCTGATCCGGCCGATCGGCGCTCCGGGCGTGCCCTGGCTGGGCCTGATCACCGGATTGCCGATCGTCGGCTTCTACTACTGGACCATGAACCAGTACGTGGTCCAGCGGATCCTCGGTGCACGCGACATCTCCTCGGCCGGTCGCGCATCGATCATCGCGGCCAGCCTCAAGCTGCTGCCGCTGTTCCTGATGACGCTGCCCGGCGCCATGGCCAGCGTACTTTTGCCTGGACTGAAGGATCCCGATCAGGTGTTTCCGACCATGGTCGAAAAATTCATTCCAGCCGGACTCACGGGCTTGATCGTGGCCGGCCTGATCGCGGCGTTGATGTCGACCTGCTCGGCGACACTCAATTCGGCCGCGACCCTGGTCACGGTTGACTTCATCCAGCCACGCAAACCCGACATGAGTCAGGCGCAGCTGGCGCGCGCCGGACGCTTCATCACCATGATCATCACCCTGCTGGCGGCACTGTGGGCGCCGATGATCCAGCATTTCCAGGGGCTTTGGGCTTATCTGCAGCAGGTGTTCGCCTTCGTTGCCTCGCCGCTCGTGGCCACTTTCTTGTTCGGCCTGTGGTCAAAACGTCTGGGGCCTTCGGCGGCGCTCCGTGGGCTGATCAGCGGGCACGTCTTCAGCGCCCTGTTGTTCGTGGCCTATGCGCTGCACTGGGTGCACATCCATTTCACCATCATCGCTGGCGTGGTGTTTGCTGCCACGGCGATATTTACCTGGGCGTGGATGCGGGTGCTTGATGCCCGTGACCGCCCCGCCAGTGATGATGCGCACCTCGCGGTGATCGCGCACGAGGGTCTCGAACGCGTGCCCCGCGACGTGTTGTGGGCGGCTGCGGGAGTGCTGGCAGCCACTGCTGCAATCATCGTGACGTTCTGGTAAGACCGGTCAGTCGCTTGAGGCCGGCGGACCTGCCGGGGCTGCCTTTTTCGTGTCAGTTTTGGCCTCGGACGGGGTCGCCGCCGGCTTGTTTTCCGATGCAGAACCGTTTTTGGCGTCGGCCAGGTTACGCTTTTTGTCCCCCTCCTTCTTGAAATCAGTCTCGTACCAGCCGCTTCCGGCAAGACGGAAGGATGGAGCCGTCAACTTGCGCCGAATCTGCGGTTCTGCACATTGCGGGCAGCGCTCCGGATCCGGGTCGGACATTTTCTGTAGACGGTCGAATTCATGGCCGCAGGCCTGGCAGTGGAAAGCGTAAATGGGCATCGGTCGATCCAGTCTCCAGGGGGGAAATGAGGTTCCAGTCAGGGAACCTCATGCATTGATGTGGTCGCAATTCAGATTATCAACGGGTTCGAGACGGTCGACAACGCCCCGGAGGGCGCCAATTCAGCCATGCATGGCTCGATTTCGTTGACAGTTCCCACACATCCACCTAATTTCATATGTGAAAAGGATGTCAATACCCATGGTGCTCAACGTTGCATAAGCCTTGCGTGCCAAAAACCTGTGCACATCAACTCATTTTGAGGGGAACACTGTCATGTCTCTACCAAGAACGCTCTTGTTCACGCTGATCACAGGCGCACTTGTCTGCTCGGCGGCACAAGCCCAGGACGCCTCATCCAGTGGCCAGTCGAAGAACCAGAAAAAAGCCACTCAGCTGCAGACCATCGTGGTCACCGGTACCCGCGGCCTGCCGCGCACCGAGGCCGATTCGATGTCGCCCATCGACGTGCTGTCGCCGCAGGATCTGAAAAACACGGGCTCCACCAACCTGGCTACCGCCCTGCGCTCGCTGCTGCCTTCGCTGAACTTTCCGCAGCCATCGGTCACCGACGCCACCGACGCCACCCAGCCGGCCCAGTTGCGTGGTCTGAGTCCGGACGAGACCCTGGTGCTGATCAACGGCAAGCGCATGCACACGACTTCGGTCGTCAACATCAACGGTTCGCTGGGACGCGGCTCCTCGCCGGTCGACCTCAACGCGATCCCGATGAACGCCATTGATCACATCGAGGTTTTGCGTGACGGTGCGGCGGCGCAGTATGGCTCCGA